>QJYE01000544.1 GCA_003235785.1 Nitrospirota bacterium | reverse complement strand
GTTTCGTCCCCTTTTTCTTTGGATGCTCCATGGTGGAGCCTGGGTAACCCGTTAGGGCGATAAGCAGTGAATTTGGGCCTAAATAGATATCGTTCCCCAAGAATATTCGATCTGGGTTCACAATATTCCTCGGCAAGTCAATATTGACATTGTGGGGGTTATTCGCGAAACGCGGCAATAATTTCCGGGCTACGACGGCTTGATATTTTTGAGAATGACAAGCAACGAGTATCCCAATTTTTTTAAACGTCGTCTCAATCAGTTGATTAATAATCATGAACATAGAATGAAACCGTTCTCTTATCTATAAACTCCGCATATCGTTTAAGCCTATTCTCCCTATAGGGATCACTCAAGACATCCACAAGCCGAGGACACACTCAAATTAAGGTTGAATAGCGGACATTACCTCTGGTCCCTTAAAACGCTTGTCAGATCGATGACTTTTTCATTGGTCTGATATGAATGTCTGTGATTTCAGATGTAGGAGGCAACATCAATATGGAAAGTAGCGTCAAAGCAACATCTTCGGGCTGAATGAGCGTTTCGGGGTGATACGACGTCCCTTGCTGTTCATGAAGGGCAGCTTGCATGGGGGTAGCGGTGCGGCCGAGAAACATGCTCAGCACTCGAACTCCGTCGCCGTTAACTTCGTCTCTCAGGCTATCCGTAAAAGCTTTCAATGCGTATTTGGTGGCCGCATATTGGCTTAATCCAGCTCGAGCCTGTTGCCATATGCTGGAGTTCATCATCACAATCTGCCCGGCGCAACTCTTTATCATTGAGAGCAACCCATTAGTTAAGGCATAGGGAGCACGTACATTCGCACGGTATTGTGCGTCAAACTCTTCAATAGGCAAGGCTTCAACTTGCCCAACCCTCAACACACCGGCACAGTGGACTAACAGATTGATGTGCGGAATATCATTTTTAATTTTCTCGACTAACTCCTTCAGGTCATCATCTTTTGTCAAATCAGCCTGGTAAGAAAATATTCTGGGGGAAGCTTTCTCAGCCCCACTGGCTACCAACTCCAGCGACGTAGGATTTCGGCCAATCAGGCAGAGGGACACCCCCTGCTCTGCCAAACACAGAGCAATCGCTCTCCCAATCCCACTACTTGCTCCCGTAATGACTGCAATTTGGCCAGATAAGTTTTTCATAGAACTGAAGTTCAATCGGCTTAACCAGGTAGAGTATCTTTTCGTGTACCTTGAGAGACGATCCGTGTCTTATTTGCAATTTTCCACGGGTGATTCCTTCAATAATTGATGAGCATTCAACGCATCCGCAGCCTTCTTGATAATAGGGAAAGGCATCTCGGCCCGTTCGGCAATATCCAGGAGGGAATGTTTCCCGTCAGAAAAATTGAGTACCCAGAAAATCGCCATCTCATGTTGTCCTCGCTCCGCCTGTCCACTGATGGCACGATACAATCCTCTCCTCCCTAATTGTGGCTCACATTTAGGGTTTTGATTGGTATAGGTTCGATTTCCCTCTAATATCTCCATCACAGAACGACATTTCTCCCATGAGCCGGCAAGGAATGCTGGCTTGACAAATTCGAGATTATCCGCAGATGTATGATATTCAGGAAAACATCCATTGGGGGTCCGCATTAAATTCCCGACAGGAAGGTTAAAGCCCGGTGAGCAATATTGACGCTCATCGTACCCGTAGGGAGAAAAGTCCACTATCTTATAAGGATTGCCAGAATGTTTGAGGACGTGGGTCACGATTCGATCAATTTCCGCATGACCTTGGCGACTTTTTTTATAGGTCGTCGAACCAGGATCTCCAAGTAAGGCTAAGACAAGCCCATGCTTGATCTTTTCGACTTGAGGTTCATTGAGACACAACCACGTAATCGGCCCGATCGTACCTGGAAGGAAGACAAACCGATACGAGTAATGTCGCGTTTGAGTCTCAAGGAACTTGGCCAGGAACGTCGCGACAGCAATACCTGACAAATTGTCGTTACAAAGAGACGGATGACAAATGTGGCAGGAAATTAAGACTTCGTCAGCTACTTCCCCCTCCAAGTAGTATTCGCCGTAGGTCAGAGCCCCATCTTCCAAGGAAGAATCAATACATACTTCATATTCTTCATCGCGCAGTTCTAGCAACTGTTTATGGGGTAGGCAAAACCCCCATTGCTCATTGTGATACGAAGTCCTATAGGGAATCCATTCCGGATGATCTGGCAACGTGAAAAGGTGTGATTTTAATTCCTCCAAGGAAAGGGTTTTTCGAACGGGGATGCTGTAACTCATCACATGCAAATTCGAGTTTCTAAAATCGACAACTTTTTCACCATTCCCATTCTTGATATAGGCATCTCTAATATTCCATTCTTTGGGGACAGTCCAATCGAATACCTGAGTCCCAGTGGCCACTTCATGAGTCGTCAGAGGGATGTCCT
>QJYE01000440.1 GCA_003235785.1 Nitrospirota bacterium | reverse complement strand
GGAGGAATCGCCAAGGTTGGCCGGTGTGAAAACGGCAAAGTCGTCCAGGGAATCAAGGCTTACTCTGGCCAGTTCGTCAATGGGTTTCTCATATGGTGCAGTCCATGGAATCAAAGCCAAAAAGCACCAGTATATTCGGAAGCCATAACTTGTACCAGTGGCAGATGCCAAGCCATTGGCAATTTTATGGGATCCTCATCGAATAACTTTTTTTGCCCTTCCGGAAAAGTCGGAAAAGCCTTTCGAGGAAAACGCGGCATTTACATCGACAGCGCCCGTTTTGTCTGCGATTTCTGGGATAAATAAGTGATAATGATGTGGTGAACACAGGCCGGACAGTCTCATGTCCGGCTTGCCCCTACTCTATGCCCCCTGAACCGGCGCATTGAATGAATTGCTCTCCCTTGAGATAAGGAGGTTTGTGATGTCAAAGATGCTGTGCTCCGCCTTTGGGTTTCTCATTCTCACTCTTGGCTTCAGCGCGAGTTCCCTCGCTGCCACCAACGCTGATTTGGCGGCGCTGTCTCGCGCCAGCGTGGTGCAATTTACCGGCACAGAGCGTATTTCACAGCCGTTCGCATTTGATCTTGAGGTATCTGTTCCCCACCCAGCCTTAAATTTTGCCAATGTCGTAGGGCAACCCTTGAAGGTCACGATAGCTAAAGGCCGGTCGGTGGCGGGCATCGTCGAGACCATCGAACAGGCTGGCGCAACCGGACGACAGGGTCAGTACCATGTACGCCTCGTGCCTCCCCTGAATCGGCTCGCCTATCGCATGACCAATCGAACGTTTGCAGACATGAGTCCGGTGCAAATTGTGAATGCCGTGGTAAATGACGCAGGAATCCCTGAACTTGAATCTCGACTCGGCAGCTCGGTTGCCCCTCAGGAAATTTCCATCCAATATCAGGAAAGCGACTTCGCTTACTTCTCACGTTTATTAGAATACGAAGGCATTCATTACCATTTTGAGCCATCTGGTTCAGGTGTGAAAATGATTCTCGGAGATTCCAATACCGCCTTCCCCGTCTTATCTCCAGGCCAACTCTCGTTTGGATCTCCAAAGGGCTCATCCATCACCTCTTTTTCTCGAGGACTCGCACTCCATTCCGGCCGGATTCAGGCTGGAGATATGAATTGGAAAACCCCGAATGTCAATTTGACGACCACAGCGCAATCTCCCTTCTTTCGTGACTTGGTGGAAGGGGTGTTTCCGGCCACGGTGGACACCCCCCAAGAGTCCCAACAGTTTGCTGCCACACGCCTGGGGGCACGAGTGACCGAAGGACAAACCTGTGGAGGAACATCAACCTACATGCAACTGCAGGCTGGCTATCGTTTCTCCCTGACCGGCCATCCGCGCAAGGATTTCAATCAAGAATATGTCATTACGGGCGTGGAACATCACGGGACACCTAAAGGCTATCACAATACGTTTACGTGCCTCCCAGCCAACATTATTTTTCACCCGTCTCCCACGACTCCGCAACCCAACATTGCCGGTGTCCTGCCGGGAATCGTGGTTGGCCCACAAGGAGAAACCAAGCATGTCGATGAATTCGGCCGGGTGCGTGTCCGGTTTCCGTGGAGAAACCCCGCCTTCAGTAACAGCCAGGTAGGGGATACCGGCTGGGTCCGAGTAGCTCAAATCGCCACGGGCGTGGGAACTACCTCTATGTGGATTCCTGAAATTGGCGACGAAGTGGTGCTGGCCTTTGAACACGGGGATGCCAATCGCCCCGTGGTTATTGGGAGTCTGTGGAACGGAACGGATCTGCCACCTTCTTCATTGCCCGCCAACAAGTTCCGCTCCATGTTTCAAGGTCGATCCGCATCGGGAGCCATCAATGAAATTGTTCTGGACGATACCAGCGGCCAGGAACGACTCATTCTGCGATCAGGCAATCAGTTTATTCAATTGAGCCCGACCGGCATTACGACTTCCTCGGCCATAAACAGCCCAACGCCGACTGCACCAAGGCTGCAACCACCCACCGGGCTGAAATCCCAGTCGTTTCCCGTCGTTCCAAAACGATAACCTCATCTGGTGGAGAAGAATCATGACACGCAAGGCTGAGAAAATGTCCGCAACGCCTACAATTTTTGGTCATAATTCATTTACCCGGTTAATTGAAGGGGAGTAAGTGGTCGATAGCAGATTGAGAAACGGTTTTTTTATTATTGGCCTTTCACAACAGAAGGAACTTCATGCGTATGGTTACTCATTGTAAAACAACGTTGCTTGTCCTGGCTCTCTTAAACTTTATGGTTTCCCTCAGCAGTGCCTCTGCCGCAAAACTCACAGAACCAGTTCCTGGTTCCCCCAGTATCATCTTTGCTGCCGATAAGGGGGGGGAGCCAGGATTGATCATACGCCCCAAGCCGGGCCTATGACGCAAAAGGAAAAAAAGGAGAAAAAGTCAC
>QJYE01000018.1 GCA_003235785.1 Nitrospirota bacterium | reverse complement strand
GTGCCCTTAAGAAGAACTTGCACAAGAATAAGATGAAGCCTGAAGAAAAACCCTGGGAATTACCTTACGCCTCCCGCTTCACGTCTTTATGGTTACTCCTCACTCCTGACTTTTCACTCTTGACAAAAATGGCTTGGCTACGAAGCTTCCGGTGAAAGGTAATAGCGAACCGGTGAGCTTCATCTCGAATAGTTTGGACTAAGCGGCTGGCAGGAGATTTCAGCGACAACACAATGGGGGATTTGTGCCCGGGCAGATAGATTCGTTCGTTTTTTTCCCCTTTCGCTTTAGCTAACCCACATACAGCGACTCGTGGCAGACCAAGATTAGCGATCGCCTCCATGGCTGCGCCTAACTGCCCAATTCCCCCATCAATCACAATCAAATCAGGAACAGGCAACACCTTCCCGGCCTTGGTCGCCAACGTACCTCCGTACCGGCGCTTGACCACTTCATGCATGCTGGCGAAATCATTTGCGCCTTCCACGGTTTTAATACGGAACCGCCGATAATCGCTTTTTTTCATGCGGCCATTTTCCCAGACAACCATCGACGCCACTGATTGTGCGCCCATGGTATTGGAAATATCGAAACATTCAATGCGATGAGGCTGTGCGGACAACCCCAACAACTGTTGCAACTCCTCGATGGCTTCCCGTGATTCACTTTGCAGCCGAAGATGTTCATGCAACGCGGCCATGGCATTTTCTTGAGCGAGCTGCCGTAATTGATGCTTCACTCCACGTTCCGGCACCAGAATCCGCACGGCTTGCCCTTTTTTCTCTGACAACCACTGCTGCACCAATGCGTGATCTTCAATCTTGACAGGTACCAACAGTTCCTTCGGAGGCACAACCGCTTGATGATACAACTGCTCAAGCGTGCTCCGAACAAGTTCCTCATCCGACACATCTCCAGCATCGGCCCAGAAAAAATCCCGGCGGCCAATTAACAGCCCCCCTCGCACAAAGAGCAATTGCACATCTGCCGCGGCTCCAGCTCGCACCAGCCCGAACACATCCTGGTCGACCGGACCAATTTGCGCAACACGCTGTCTTTCCAATGTCCGTTCAACGCTATGTATCCGATCACGTAACCGAGCAGCATCTTCAAACGCTTCGCGTTCGGCCATGGCATGCATTTCATCACGAAGTGAGTCCAATAACTCCTGATCTCGTCCTTCCAAAAACCACCGAACCTGCCGGACGATCTGATGATAGTCCTCTTTGCTTTGATTGCCAGTACAAGGAGCCATACAACGTTTGATCTCAAATTCGAGACAGGCGCGATCAGCTTTGCCATCAATCTCAATCTTGCAGGTGGCCAAGGGAAACACTTTCCGGATGACTTTTAAGGTTTCACGCATCGCCCCCGTCGGCACATATGGGCCGAAATAGAGGGCCTTATCGTTTTTCACGCGCCGAACAATGGAGAGTCGGGGGAAGTCGTCCTGAATCGGCAACCGCAAATAGGGATACTGCTTATCGTCTCGAAGCACCACATTAAAGCGCGGACGATGCCGCTTAATGAGGTTGCTTTCAAGAATTAAGGCTTCCAGCTCCGATTTGGCGATAATGGTTTCCAGATCAACGGCATGGGCGACCAAGGCACGAATCTTCGGACTGAGGTCAGCGCCTTTTTGAAAATAGGATCTGACGCGATCAGCTAAAACCGCCGCTTTGCCAATATAGATAATCTCATTCGAACGATCTTTAAACAGATACACCCCAGGCTGCCTGGGAAGATGATTCAACTTCCCCTCTAGATGACCCGACTCAAGTGAAGGGCTTGTCGCCGATGTGGCAATTGCGTTCTTCATCCCGCTCACACCTTCATGGTCAAACAATTGCCACGCCATCAGGCCGTTGAATCAACTCAATTTCATAACCATCAGGCGCATCGATAAAGATAAACCGGCTACCTGATGACGACTGTGTCGGACCATCAGTAATAGGAACGCCTTGGGTTTGCAATTCTTGAATCGTGCGATCCAAATCATCCACCTCAAACGCCAGATGGACCAGATCTTCCTGAACCCTAACAGGCCCACTGGTGGGGAAACTGCATAGTTCAATCAATTCCTCACTATTGGGGACGGCTAAAAACGCCAGATAAGATCCGCGCGGAGAGACCTTTTGCTCCACCACTTCCAAGCCTAGCACCTCACGATAAAACTTCAATGTCTGTTCCATATCACTCACACGCATTCGAGTATGCAATAATTTCTTGACATTCATCTCACCCTCCTTCACAAAAAAAGCTATGAACCGCCTTTCTCAAACACATAGAAATTTCCTCGAATACTTCTGCAGGGGGAATCTCATCTTTTCTTTCATTTTCTCTGGTCAGAGTCTATTGAGCAACAACATTGCTATAAGACACCCCTTGCCGTAAACTTTCCCATTGTTTCATCAATTACCCACATTCTCACGGAGGAGATGTGATTAGCCAAACAAGGCACGCCTTTCTTTTCATCCTACCTGTCCTGTTCCTCATTCTCCACACAGTCTTCCTCCAAGACATTTTTGCTGAAGGGTTTCGAATTCTGGATCATGGTGCTTCGGCCACAGCCCAAGCCGCCGCATTTGCCGCTCAAGCTGATGATGCGTCCGCCATTCATTATAATCCAGCCGGCATGACCCAATTGGAAGGTATTCAATTTTCCGGAGGGGCCCTCTTTATCGGAGGCGATATTCGGTTTAAGGGTGCCTCTGGAGGAACAGTGAAGGGCGGCTTTGACAGGACGATCGCCAATCCTCCACCCACCACGTTCTTTTTGACGGCAAATTTACCCGCTTTGGGGTTGAAGAATTTACCCAACTGGACAGCGGGCATCGGTGTTACCATCCCCTATGCTGTTCAATTGGATTACCCCGACAATAGTTCGATTTCCCCTATCCTGACTCATGCGTCTCTTCCTCTTCTTGATATCAAGCCCACTCTGGCCTACAAATTCAATGATTATCTTTCCGTGGGGGGAGGACTGGATATTTATACCTTTGCCAGCTTCCTGGGTGAAGGACATGGGGAATTCCAGCGAAATCCTGGAAGCAATCAGGAGGCCAATGGAACGGATACCGCGTTGGGCTTTAATGCCAGCCTTCTTCTAACGCCCTTTCGCAATGAGGCCGGGAAACCCTTGCTGAATTTTGGATTTGTCTACCGAAACGGGACTGATCTAAAACTGAAAGGCGACTTTCTTTCCAATGGTGAAAAGGTTGCCGATGCGAGGACCACAATTGAACTCCCTGATATTTACACCTGGGCCATCGCCGGCTGGCCCATCAGAAATGCCCGGCACGAGTGGAAGATTGAGGTGGACGTGGAATATGCGGATTGGACGGACTTTAAAGATCTCGACTTGCACCTTTCTGATTTCAAAAATCCTGCACTCCCACCTGGCTTTACCCAGACGATCTCTCAACCTCGCAACTATCGAGACACCTGGCTTCTCCTCATAGGCACGGAATTCAAAGCTTTGTCCCCCCCTGTCCTCCCCAATTGGGATGTGGCCCTTCGGGCGGGATACATCCGATCAGAAACCCCAATACCCAGCCGTACATTTGAACCGACCGTTCCAGATTCTGATTACAATGCCTTTTCAGCGGGTGTCGGCTTTCTCTGTCACGCTCCAGGGAAATTTTTGGGAATACTCCCTTGTGATAGCTTGGGCGCGAAAGCCATAGGGCTTGATCTGGCCTATCAGGTGTTGCTGTACCAGACACGGGGGATCAACAACAATCAGCAACCCTTGTTGGACGGGAAATGGGACACAACCCTTCACGTCGGAGCCTTGTCCCTGCGGGTAAATTTCTAAGGCTACCTTCCGGAATTTCGACTCCCCTGCACCCTTTTCCCGTTTTACAGTACAGTCCTCCCTAGAAGATTATGTTCTTGTAGGAACACTCATGACGCTCTTACCAAAATTCCATCGCATCCTGGAGCGCCCGCTCATGGAATTTCGTCCCTTTGGCAAGGATCTTCAGGGCGTAACCATTCAGAACGTGAGCGGGATAACGGTTCGAGCCAATCTTGAATATCTAGAAACCCTCGTGACCTGTAAATCTGGGCCCGAAGCTGCTCAAGCCGCCTTAGAGAAACTTGTGGGTCTCTTGAATAAGCGTATCCCTGATCGGACCTATCATGTCACCGTCGATTTCCTCAAAAATCCCTGGAACAGCTACTCCTATGAATTTGTGATGTTCTTGACAGAATTTTCCATTCAACTGTCTGAACAATCTGATTACCATTTCAATCTTGGTCGGGAAAAACTGTTATCGCCCTTAGTGCAAATTCTTGGACGGCCATTTTCAATCGTTCAAATTTATCGACTTTTTCCCTACTTCGCCGAAAAATTTACCAAGGGATCGCTCAAACCGGAAGTCCTGTCGGTCACGAATGGTCATGCGGTCATCCGACTGCAATTTACCGAATCGGTTCTCTCCCAATTTGGGCCTTATCTCCGTGGATGCGCCGAACGAATCTGCCATACCTCCAAGGCCAGCCTTGCCCAAATCCCTGCCAGCATGTTTGGGCAACAGCCGGCCACCATCCAAGACACCTGCTGCATCGCTGAAGGGGATCCCTATTGCGAATGGACATTTACCTGGAATCCTCAATCATCGCCTCTCTGGGTCTGGATATTCGGAGGAGCTACCCTAAGCCTTGTGATGCTCGGCCTGACTATGACTATTGCTCCGCACTATCCATGGTGGGGCCATGCGGGGCTAACGCTTTTACCACTTTTAATATTCCCATTAACCGGACGAATCTGGACTGACCGGAAGGAACTCCAAGAACGCGGCAATATCATTCAGGAACAATTAGCCTCGGCGGAGCAGCAACACGAAGAACTCAGGAAGGCCTATCTTCAGCAAGAACATAGCTTGATCGAAGTTCGTCGACATATTGACGAATTGACGATGCTCTATGAACTGACACTCCAAATCAGCTCAACACTCGATCAGGAACGAATTATACAGGTCGGGCTTCAGGCCATCGTACGATCACTTCGCTATGACCATGCGTGGATCGCCCTATGGAATGAAAAGCACCAACAATTCGCCAAGATTCACATGCATGGTGGTCCTCATCCCTGGCCATCTGACCTGCAAGACCTCACGATTCCCGCAACGCCTCATGATCTCCTTTACACGACTCTCAACAACCCACAACCAACCATCATTAAAGATGTCCAACAAATATTAGAGAACGCTCACCCCGCAACCCATCGGCTTCTGACCGAGGGGCAACTAAGCAATGGAATCGCTCTGGCCTTGGTGAGTCAAAATCAGCCGTTGGGTGTGCTGGTTGCAGGAAACCCCCAAGGCCAATCACTTACCGTTCCAGAACAGAATTTACTGTCCACCGTCTCGAAGCAACTAGCTATTGCCCTGGATACGGCTCTGGCCTATGAGGAAATTGAAGCGTTGAATATCGGATTGGAAACGAAAGTCCAAAAGCGCACGATGGAACTTCAACAGGCTAATCAGGAGCTTGAAACCGCCAATACCCGTCTCAAGGAACTCGACCGAATGAAATCCCAGTTTCTTTCCCATTGCTCCCATGAACTACGCACCCCGCTCACCTCCATCAAAGGCTTCACCGAAAATATGCTGCATGGCCTAGTAGGACCCATTGCAGAACGCCAACACCTGTACCTCACCCGAATCAGCGCCAATGCCAATCGATTAACCCGAATGATTGGCGACCTCTTGGATCTCTCCCGTATAGAAGCCGGTACGATTCGACTCGCCCAACAATTCGTGTCCCTTCCAACCCTTTTGGAAGACATCACCCAAGAGTTGATGCACTTGACCCAAACCAAAAATCAAGAGTTGATGACCGAAACAACGGGAGAGGCTTTGACGATCTGGGGAGATCCAGACCGCCTCCATCAAATTGTGACTAACCTGGTGCACAATGCCCATAAATTTACGCCAGACCATGGCCGCATCTTGGTGACCGCCTCCCCAGAGCCACCCAATCATATCCTCTTGTCCATCGCCGACAGCGGCCCAGGCATCCCACAGGAAGCACTCCCTCACCTGTTTCAAGCCTTCTACCAGGCACACCGAAGACCTGAAATCGGCACGGAAGGCTTGGGTTTAGGGCTCTCCATCGTGAAACAATTAGTTGAGCTCCATGGGGCCACCATCACCGTCGAAAGCACCGTGGGTGTGGGGACTACCTTTCACATCCGGTTTCCCAAAATCGCGTCGCCTGCAACTTCTGCGTTGATCTGAGTCACCGCTTCCTCTCCTCCATTCAACATGATCGCCGCTTGCAAAAGCTAGGAACGCATTGCCGCACTCAAACATTATTACCGCGTCTTCTTGACTGACGCGGCAAAAAAATCCACAAGACTCTCATGATTTTCATATGCCTGCCGATAAACCTGCATAGAATTGCTTAATCATTTTTTCAAGGAGGTGCTCTCATGGCTAAAGTTGCCAAAAAGAAACCAGCAAAAAAAGCAACCGTTCGCGCGAAGAAAGCGACGCCGAAGAAAAAATCGTCACGATAGTTTTCTCGGACGTGTCAACGTGTACATCCGGGGAGTAGGTCACTGCTCTCCGGACTACACCTTTCCAACTCACCCTTCCCCAATCCTATTCTTTTTTTACCAAATCTCGTGAAGCGTCTGGCGTAAAGCGACTCGCGTTTTTTCCGTCTCACGCCCTACACCTCACGCTTTACGCCTGACGTCCTAAATGGTTGAATTTCCCAATGCGGTTATGTGATAACCTGGGCTGAACTTTGAGCTACCTAAGGAACGTCATGACAATTACAGCACAAACACAACTGTGTGGCCTTTTGGGAAATCCAGTCGACCACTCCCTCTCTCCGGCCATCCATAATGCAGCCTTTGAGAGTTTGGGGTTGAATTTCGCCTATCTCGCCTTCCCGGTCGAGGACCTGGAGAACGCCATACGCGGAATCCGCGCACTGGGCCACATCCGAGGATTCAGCGTGACGATTCCCCACAAAGTCTCCATCATGCCGCTGTTAGATTCCATCGAAACCACCGCCAAGCATATCGGGTCGGTTAACACCATCATCAAAGACCGCGGGATGTTAGTCGGCTCGAATACCGACGCCTCAGGCGCCCTTCAAGCGTTGCGACAAGGAGGAATGGCCCTCTCCGGACAACGGGTTGTCCTGCTAGGGTCAGGAGGAGCGGCACGAGCCATTGCATTTGGCCTCTGCGTGGAAGGAACCATTGAACATCTCACGCTGTTAGGAATCGATGCCAAGGAACGCTCAACGCTAGCTACCGATTTACGAACCAAAACTGGAGCTGAGATAACCGATCATCCGTTAAACCCCTCGACACTGGGATCAGCCTTAGCCGACGCACATCTTCTCATCCACGGCACCCCCATTGGCATGCATCCGAAAATTGAGCACAGTTGCGTCCCCAAGGAATTACTCCATCCAGGATTAACCGTTATGGATATCGTCTACAACCCCCTCAACACCCGATTGCTTCAAGATGCACAAACCGCCGGCTGCCGTACCATTCAAGGCATCGAAATGTTCCTGCATCAGGCAGTCGGACAATTCGAACTCTGGACCGGAGAATCAGCACCCATCGAGGTCATGCGAAACGTGCTCACCAGTCACTTTTCATGAATGAAGGAATTTGTTGCAGATGGTTTTAGCAACTCCAGCGAAAGCCATGGTAATGGGGAAATCACTGCCAGATGGAGGCACGGCATGGGGATTCTTGCATAACGATCACTTGTCCCCCTCGGTCATTCCCGACATCCTTAATCGGGAATACATCTTGACCTCTTCCGCAACTCTTCCAAAAGCACCGTCTCAGAAGAACCTCAAAGGACGAGATTCATGAATATCGTCTTAATAGGATATAGGGGAACCGGGAAAAGCACGGTTGCCAGAATCCTGGGCCAACGACTAAGACGGAAGGTCATTTCCACCGATG
>QJYE01000517.1 GCA_003235785.1 Nitrospirota bacterium | reverse complement strand
GTCTTGATGGCGGTAGTGTTTCAGGGATTTGCAAACCCTGCGGTTCTTCAGAAGGTTCAGTAGGGCCGAAAAGATCCCGCAGATTAATTTCTTCCCGTATCTTTTTGTTCAACCATCGCCCAAAAACAGTCAGCAAGGCTAAGAAAAGAAAAACGGCCAAATACACAAAAGGTTCAATCGACATATCAGTCTCGCTTGTTAGTAGGTTCCGGAGGTTCCTCTTCTGGGCTGGCGATGGACTCACGCATGGCCGTGTCGGCCTGGACGTTTTTCATACGATAGTAGTCCATGATGCCTAAATTTCCTTGTCGAAAAGCTTCCGCCATGGCGCGGGGCACTTCGGCTTCCGCCTCAACCACCCGGGCTCGCATTTCCTGTTCCAAGGCCACGGCCATGGCGCGCCGTTCCTCGGCCTTGGCCTGGGCAATTTGTTTATCCGCATTGGCCTGATCGATTTGCAGTTTTGCCCCGATGTTCGATCCGACATCCACATCGGCAATATCAATGGACAAAATTTCAAAGGCAGTTCCGGCATCCAATCCTCTTCCCAGAATATTCTTTGAGATATGGTCAGGGTTTTCCAGAACATCTTTGTGTGTGGCAGAAGATCCGATGGTGCTGACCATGCCTTCTCCCACGCGGGCAATCACGGTTTCTTCTCCGGCCCCGCCGACTAAGCGGTCGATATTGGCACGAACCGTGACCCGCGAGACAGCGATCAACTGAATCCCATCTTTGGCCACGGCGGTGATGCGGGGGGTCTCGATGACTTTGGGAATGACCGACATTTTTACTGCTTCTAATACATCCCGTCCGGCCAAGTCTATGGCCGCGGCACGTTTGAAGGTCATCGGTATGTTGGCTTTGTCAGCCGAAATCATGGCGTTGACCACTTTGACCACATTGCCGCCGGCTAAAAAATGGGCTTCCAGGTCATCAACCGGGATCGTCAGCCCCGCTTTAGCCGCGCTAATGCGGGCTGTAATGATGGTTCCTGGCGGCACACGGCGTAATCGCATCCCAACAAGGGTGAACAGTCCGACATACGCATTCGAGGCCCATGCGGCGATCCAGAGTGGAAGAGGGATGACATAGAGAAAACCAAAGAGGAGAGCTAAAACTAAAGCAAGAAGGCCTAGAGAACCAAACGCTTGGGTTTCCATTTCCATCAGGAGCGCCCTCCTTCGGCGGGTTCGGTCAATAATCGAACAACAATCCGGTTGCCGTCGACTCGCACAACCTCGACAGGCTGTCCCGCATTGATGAATTCTCCATCGGATACGACGTCCAGGCGGTTTCCATTCAAATGCGCAATGCCTGAAGGGTGGAGATCGGTGGCAGCGGTGCCCCGTTGACCCAGCCACCGTTGATCTTCCTCAGGGCTGGAGGCATATCCTTCTTTGGATAGCAGGGATGTTTTTAAGAGCAATCGTTTGCCGAATGGCAACCGTTGAAAATACCGTAAGAGAAACAGCGCCACCAGAATGGCGACCAGGATGGACAGGGAGACTTGTCCTAGTGCAGATAGCCAGGAGTCCCATGTTGCTCCACTTCCGATCAGGCTCAATCCAAGTCCTCCTATCAGCGCAAGAATTCCGAAGATTCCTGCAATCCCGAATCCTGGAATGAAGAAAATTTCCAATGCCACCAGGATCAGCCCTAAAGACACTAACAGGAATTCTTCTAATCCGGCCAATCGGACGAGGGTGTGTCCCCAGAAAAATAGTCCCAGGCTGATAAACCCAACCAGCCCGGGTAATCCAAATCCGGGAACCCGGATTTCGACGATGATCCCCATAATGCCAAGGGTCATCAATAAGGAACTCACGATCGGGTGGGTAAGGAATCGCACTAAGGATTCTGCCCAGGTCTCTGACAGGTGGCGAACCTCAGCATTCTGAAGATTCAACGACAAGAGTACGGCATCAAGCGAATTGGCTTGAAAGTCTGCCATGTGAGCCTCTAAGGCTTCCTTGGTGGTCAGGGTCAGTAACTTACCTTTTTCAATGAGACCGGGGATTTCGACATCGGCGTCAACCATGGCTTCGGCTATTAAGTGAGGGCGGTTTCTCCCCTCGGCGGTGGCGCGGAATTCTTTGCGCATGTAGGACACCGTTTTTTCCTCCACCGGTTGCGCCGGTGTCCCGGGAAGACCAATCTGCACGGGTGTGGCAGCACCGATCGTGCCTCCCTCTGCCATGACAAGTTTTTCAGAGGCTAGGCTGATCAGTGCCCCGGCCGAAATGGCGCGTTTATTCACAAATGCCACAGTAAGAACCGGTGATTCCAGTAAGGCATCGCGAATAAGCACGGCGGCATCCACGCGCCCGCCGAAGGTATTAATGTCTAAGATGACAGCCTTGGCCCCCGTCGAATCGGCTTCTTGTAGCGCGCGTTGAACAAAAGGAGCCAAGCCTAGATCAATGACCCCTTCAATAGGGGCGACGTATACAATGGGCTTTTGGGCGTAACTTAGACTTCCCCACAAGGGGGTGATAGCAGTAAGACCCACTACAAAAATCACGATCACTTTTCTGATGATGTGTTGTAGTTCCACTCTATCCCAATCATTTTTCATCTCCGACCATTCGATAGGAGATGAGATTATGCACATAAACAGACATCCCTTTTCAGGTGCAATAATCCCGCCTTTTCATCTTATCAAGATGGAATGATTTTTGTATCTATTCAGCAGACAAGGGAAAGAATGGAATGAGCTTTTGAAGTCAATCCACCTGGAGATGGTGATCAAGAGCCGGTCTATCCACAAATTGTTGGGACACATTAGATAGATGGAGGCCAAGGACCGGGTATGCTACAAACGACGAGGCTCCTTGAAGTATGGTGATCACAGCAGAAGCGGAGCAGTCCTTGAATTGTCACGGGCGAGGAGTGAGAATGCCTCATACACGAAAAATGGCAGGAATCCAAGACAACGGAGGTTTCTTATTGGTGAATCCCAAGCATGATAAACCCAATAAGTCTCTGTGAAATAACGGGAGTTGACCCATAAGAACGTTCGCTTAATAATCATCTTCGTGACTACACACTTATTGAACACTTCAGGTCGGATGTTTCGAATTTCAGGCATTGTAGCAATCCTGCTCGTATTCATGGTCTGCACTGAGGTCTTTTCTGACTCCTCACCAGAAAAGTATCCTCACCCAATTTTCATTCCATTTGAGCCCAACTGCACTGCCGATACAGACAGGAAGCTCTCTCACGAAGAAATTTTGCAGAAACTCAAGGCCCATTCGAAATGGCTTGCAGGTCTTACGGTAGCTGATTCACACAGAGCCAAATTTTGTGAGGCTGATTTAATTGGCGATGATTTTCGAATGATGATGTTAGCGGGTGCTAACTTTACAAAAGCGAAACTTCACAATGCTCAACTGCAACAAGCCAATCTAACTAGGGCCAATTTGAGTGGGGCTCAGCTTCCTGGTGCTAATTTGGATAATGCCATGCTCCATCTGGCTATTCTTCATGACGCTGTCCTTCACGATGCCTCATTGCAGGACGCTATGCTGTACCAGGCCAATCTTCAAGGAGTAGATTTAGAACATGTAAAAGGCCTCACCCAATATCAAATTAATATGGCCTGTATGGATGAACACACAAAACTTCCTCAAGGGCTGTCTCGCCCAAAGCCCTGTCCCTAAAAAACTTTTAAGGGATTTTTGTTTTGATATCTCTGTACCCGGTTCCTGCGAAGTACTCTCTGCCCCTTTTTGGGGATGAACTCGACTGGCTCTTCGGGGCAAAATTCCCCATCTTGCAAGTCTGCCCGCCGCTAACTCCCGCTCGAACGAGACCGTTTTGCCAAGCTTCCCTGATTCCTGGTGAATAGGCATTCCTTTTACCTCTTGAATTCAAAGAAGGACTAGATTGTTCCTCTTTTTTGAGGTGGAGTGGATTATGGGGATAGAGGGAGTGAAATTACTGGTTCCGGTCGATCCCTCTGCCAGGTCTCAAAAACATCGATATGTGTTTAGGATTAAGCTTGGGGTCAGGCATGAGTATTGACTTATAGGAGATGATCAGCGGACTTAACGCGCAACCAAGCTCCTCGCCAAAGGGGCGGGTTCCGATAGCGGTTGAGCGTGACGGCTGGGAGGGGATTTTGCTGACCCTACGTGGGTTGGGCTGGGCCCAGATCCTTCGCGGGGCCTCAGGATGACAATGGGGGAGGGAGGAATATCGAGAGGAAGATGGATGCCCGATAATAGATGTCGGGCATGACTAGGGCAAATAAGGATGTCGGGAATGCCGGGAGACAGGGAAAATCAAGCCACGCAACAGCAATCTGGTGGAAACTTTTGGTTGCGACATGGATGAGGATTCTCTTTTTTCCCCTTTCCCGATGAGTGAAATATTCGCCAACAAGGCAAGGACTAACTTTTAGGGTCTGTTGAATATTTCTCGGAAAAAGCCTGTAAATGTAAGAGAAGAATTCAATATCAAGAGCCGACGGGAATGATCAAAAAAGTCGTTCAGCAAGGCCGCAGCGATTTTGGCGCGCGGAGCGTACTACTTCCAGTACGTGAGCACGGCAAAATGGCGACCTGCCTGCGCGAAGCCGCTACGGCGAAGGCAGGGAACGCCGCTGACGGATTTTTTCACCATTCCCTTTTAGGAACAGGAGAGATCATCCTTTCTTTCATGAGTAACTGCGTTGCTTCACGTGCCTGGCGAATGATCCGGGTTGCCTCCGCATGTAGTTGCCCTTCCGGTGTCTGCATTTTGGCGAGCCCTTGGGCTTGAGCTTGTAACGCTGTGGCCACTGCCACGTTCGGGTAGACTTCCCATTGGTCCATGGTCGGAAGAATGTAGTCTTCATGGATTCCCTGCTTCACGGCATAGCCAGCCAGTTCGTGCGCGGCGGCAATGGCCATTTCATCCGTGATCGTCGTGGCTCGAACATCTAAAGCTCCACGAAAAATTCCGGGAAAGACCAGGGAGTTGTTGACCTGATTCGGGAAGTCACCGCGTCCTGTCGCCACAATCTTCGCGCCGGCTTCCCTGGCTTCCCATGGCCAAATTTCCGGGGTGGGATTTGCACAGGCAAAGACCACGGCGTTGTTCGCCATCGTTGAAATCCATTCGGCTTTCAGGAGGTTGCCCCCTGCAAAGGCAATGCAGACATCGGCACCCTTCAACGCGTCTTCGATCGTCCCTTGGATCCCATGCTCATTGGTTTCCAGGCATACCTTCCACTTCTCTGCGTATTCTTCTTGCCGGGCTTCAAGGTCCTGTCGATGGCGATGCAGGGTCCCTTTCCGGTCACATGCGATAACTCTGGTCGGATCAATGCCACTGTTTTTGAGGAGGCGATAGGCGGCCACATTCGCCGCGCCCATGCCGATCATGGCAATGCGAACGGTGGAGATGTCTTTTTGTACAAGGCGGAGGGCATTGAGTAATCCTGCTAGCAACGCAGTGCCGGATCCTTGTTGGTCATCATGCCACACCGGAATCCCCATTTCCCGCCGGAGTTGGTCAAGAATGCGGAAGCACTTCGGTTGGGAAATATCTTCGAGATTGATTCCGCCAAAGGTTGGTTCAAGAAATTTGACGGTTTGAATGAATTCGTCCGGATTTTTTGTGCCCAGGCAAAGGGGGATAGCATCCACTCCACCCAGATACTTGAAGAGAAGCGCTTTGCCTTCCATGACCGGAAGCCCTGCTTCCGGTCCGATGTCACCGAGCCCTAGAACTCGTGTGCCGTCCGTGACAATGGCAATGGAATTTCCTTTGTTGGTGAAGTCGTAAACCCTGCCTGTTTCTTTGAAAATGGCCCGACAGGGTTCCGCGACTCCAGGGGTATACCACATGGAGAAATCGCTGAGTCCCCGGATAGGACATTTTGGAATGACCTGGATTTTTCCGCGATACGCGAGGTGGAGACGTAGCGACTCTTCGGCTGTTTCGGTGGCTTTGGCCAGGCGGTCTTTGTCAGTCATGACCCGTTCCTTGCTTTTTGCCTTTTTA
Organism: Nitrospirota bacterium; assembly: GCA_003235785.1. Lineage (GTDB taxonomy): Bacteria > Nitrospirota > Nitrospiria > Nitrospirales > UBA8639 > Nitrospira_E. The sequence continues at coordinate 1,966 of QJYE01000517.1, read as the reverse complement.
TGGAAGGAGGGAAAAGGTGGATGCCTTATTATACGGGGTCGTCCAGGCATCTCAAAGAGGAAAGCGCATGAATTCCGTGTAACCTCAAGATTGAGAGAAGAATTTTTACACCTCTTTTCTTAATTGTGCACTAAGCTTCGAAGTTGTTCCAAGACCTTCGATTCTTGTAATTTTTTCAGAGCCTGGGTCTCGATCTGTCTAATTCGTTCACGAGTGACCCCGAGGGTTTTTCCAATTTCTTCCAAGGTTGAATCTTCATCATATCCAATGCCAAACCGTCTTCGGATAACCAGCTCCTCTTTGGGGGTCAAGGCACGGAGAAGATGGGAAATGGCCTGATTTGAGCTTTGCCGTTCTGAAATTTGCATAGGAGAAAACGCCTCATCATCCTTAATGAAATCTCCAAATTTGGTTTCTCCGCCTTCATCAAGTGGGTTATCCAGGGAAAACGGTTGTTGATAGCTGTCCAAGATGTCCTGGACCTTGGCAATAGGAAAGCCTGATTGGCTTGATAATTCCTCAAGGTGTGGGGTGCGGCCCAACTGTTGTGTTAACTTTCGCGAAACCTTTTTAAGGGTTTGCATTCTTTCATACACGTGCACGGGTTTCCGGATGGTATTGGATTGTTCGGCGATAGCCCGGGTGATGCCTTGCCGGATCCACCATGTCGCATAGGTGCTGAATTTATAGCCACGCTGATATTCGAATTTATCCACCGCCCGCATGAGTCCAATATTGCCTTCTTGAATGAGGTCGAGGAAATGGACGCCCTTGTTGGTGTAGTTTTTTGCCACACTCACCACGAGACGCAAATTCGCTTCGGCCATGTGAGTCTTTCTCGAAGAGATCTGCTGCTCGGCGACTTGAATCGTTTCCAGTGCTTCTTGAAAAATCTCAAGTGGCATTTTGATGATCTGATGTTCAAGGTCATGGAGCGACGCTTGAATGTCTCTTAATTCTTCTAGCGGTTCTTGTGCAAACTTTCTGGAAAATCCCTCTTGTCGTTCATAGGGCAACGAGGTATCGGACGGATTGTTTCGAAATTCATCTATCAGGTGTTGGCCTTCTTGTAACGTGAGGCCAAGTTTTTGGTAAATCGCCTGGAGGTTGCGTTGATGCTCTTTCAGCTTCCCGCCTATCTCTTTGACTTCGTTGAGCAAGGAATCTTGAAGGTCAGGCCGTAGCCCTAATTTTTCGACCATTTGTCGGATTTTCTGTTGAATGGCCTGGAGTCGTTTGAGGGGAGGGGCAGTGGAGTTTTTCTTGGGTCCGACCGCTTGCAACTGTTGGGCATATTCCAGGGAAATCTTTCGGCTCAGGCACTCGATCTCATTCAGAATATGGAGCGTTTTCCTTAAAAATACTCCTTGAGAGGAAGGTGTTTCGTCGTGCTCATCCTGGTTGTCTTCCTCTATTGCCCCGGAACTGATGGTGACCACCTCACTGACTTGCATCTCTTCATGATGAAGGTGGGTCCGTAGGGCATCCAGCTTTTCTAGCACAACGGGTAGGCTGAACAACGTTGCTGTCAACGTGGCTTTGCCTTCTTCAATTTGCTGCGCCAGTTCAATTTCCTGCTCACGGGTGAGGAGGGGGACTCGACCAATTTCGTTGAGAAATAGTGAAATAGGCATATTCGAAGAGCTCGTTTCTTCGAAAGACTGGGTGTCCTTGGGAGAAGGTAAATCTAACCCTGCCGATTCGGATTCTTCACCATCATTTCCGTCTCCGGTTGAAAATCGGAAAATTTTCTTCAAGTTGACAGTCTTGTCCCATTGTGGGTGAAGGAATTCTCCTGCTTGTTGAGCGATATTTTCCTCATGACCCAAGGATGTAGATGCCGTAAAATGTAGCTGGTTTTTCATATGACTTATGTGATTCCTTTTTAGCTTTTTTCGATTTGAACACAAGACTCATGGACCTGTTCAGACAAGCACTCTTTCTTCGTTGGGCTGAGCATATACCT
>QJYE01000340.1 GCA_003235785.1 Nitrospirota bacterium | reverse complement strand
CTCAAAACGCGCTGACAACTCGAACGCTATAATTCCTTCAAAAGAACCCCTTGGCCCTCCAATAATCTGCCAACAACTCTCATGGTTATTCAGACGCACACGCCGAGTCTCCCACTTTCCATTGCGCACCTTACAAACAAAGCAACAGGAATGCCACCACCTACTTCCTCAATACCATCGCATGACGCAATGATTCCGGCATCAGTGACTTAGAGCTGAACCTCAACAGAGCGACGGCCTTCTCGATGACTGCTCCTGTAATGGATCTTTAAAAGGAGTTCCATTTTTTCCTCACATCAAAACCAATGTGCCATAGACTGACAGAACAATCAGACAATATGTCATAAGAAAAGAACTCGCCAGAGGCACTGAGCTTCGCTTCCCCTAGAATCATTCCCTCAGTCTCTGTTTTGACCTTGCGCTCAACCCCCAGTAAAATTCCTGGGGATGCGCCCATGATCATACAATTGTTCGTGGGCCCTGAATGATTTCCTCACCTCAATGAAGGTCATGAAACTCTCTGCCAACTATGAAACAGGAGTGATGTTGAGATGATGCTCAAACGAAAAAGGTCTAATACCCCCCGATACACCATGTTGCTCCTTTCTCTTCTCTTGTGCCTCGTGTTGCCCGGCTGTTTCTCCGCTTCTCGATCATATGATGCCGACCAAATCAACTATGAACCCGCCTCTGGAATGGACACCACCCATCTCAAGGGGCACACGTCCACAATCCAGGCCAATCAACCCTGGCAACCATCTGGCGTGCAAGTAGCCTCTGGGGACACCGTAAAAATTTTGGCCATGGGCAATTGGAGCCAAGCCCCTGGGTTAAACGTATGGAGTGGACCGGAGGGGGTGGACGGGACCGGGAAAGAGGTCCCATGGATTAATGCCAATGCGTTAATGGGTAAGATTGGAGACAAAGGAAAACCCTTTGAAGTGGGATCAGAGCTAGAACTTCGCGCCAAAGGGGAAGGGGAAATATATTTGGCGATCAATGATCCGTTTCCCTGGATTCAAGACAATTCCGGCTCCATGCAAGTCACCATTTATACAGGACAACCATCGGCTTCTTTCGCCAACCTGCAACCTGCAACGATTCCCTCACCTTCATCACGAGCCTCAAACTCTAGCCCCAAATTGCCACTCACAATTCCAGAGGAAATGGGAAAACGCACCGCACTGTTGATCGGCAATAGCCAATACGAGGTGGGAAATCTCCGCAACCCCGCCAATGACGCTCAAGATATGGGGGCTACACTGGAGAAACTCGGATTTGATGTCACGTTGAAACTCAATGCTGGCCAAGAACAGATGGAGCAGGCCATCAGTGAATTCGGTCGGCAGCTCTATCAGGGTGGAGTCGGCCTCTTTTATTACGCCGGCCATGGCGTCCAAGTGGGTGGAGAAAATTATCTCATTCCGGTGAATGCCACGATTGAGAGTGAAAGCGATGTTCGCTATAAAGCAGTCAATATTGGACAAGTGCTCGGCAAAATGGGCGAAGCACGCAATGGCTTGAACATCATCATTCTCGATGCTTGTCGGGACAACCCATTTGCCAAAAGCTTTCGGTCGTCCAGCCGTGGACTCGCGGTCGTGAATAGCGCCTCGGTTAAGGGAACCTTAGTGGCGTATGCAACGAGTCCCGGTAACGTAGCGAGTGACGGGGACGATCGAAATGGCCTTTACACGAAGCATTTACTTCAACACATTTCTGCTCCAGGCATACCCGTAGAACAAGTGTTCAAACGCGTCCTCCAAGGGGTCGAACGAGATACCAATGGCAAACAATCCCCCTGGACATCATCCTCATTTTCCGGAGATTTTTCCTTCCATCCCACCGGTCAATTAACAGAATAGTCCTGGGTAGTGGGACATTCCCCCAATTTTCTAGAGGCATCGTTCAACATGCTTGCCTGAACGACCCAACCAAGACTCTCAGAAAAGAGCAAAACGCTCACCCACGAATAAAGCGCCCTACTGAATTCTCCTATATTCGATTCGAGATATTGCAGAAATTTGTGATTCAGAGTACCGTTCTCCAGCCAACACGGAAAACAGACTTACCCCCTACAAAGAGCACACCGAATGCCGGCCGAGTTCATCGCCTTACCCTCACGTCCCTTCTGTCCCTTCGAGCGCTATCGCCACGGCTTTGATCCACCTGACCAGCTAACCTACTTCTCTTTCCTTCCCTTCGCATTCGATGGCAATCCACTTCTTTTCCTTTGGTCTTCCAATAACTTCTGCCTTGGCCCTATTTTTCAACAACTTAAAGGCATTGAACCTTTTCTCCATCCGTCTCGACAGACCAATACGCCATACATCCTAACCAGCTTAGACGTTCAATCCTACGTAGCAGGGTAGAACAGTGATGAAGTTCAAACGTAGCAAATCATTCACTTCTGATAAAAACCCAGACC
>QJYE01000125.1 GCA_003235785.1 Nitrospirota bacterium | reverse complement strand
AGAGTGATCCACCGTCGTTGATTGCCGCCCGTGCCTTGGCCCAAGGACTGCCTGGATGAAGAAAGGATGGTCATGATGCCAACGTGAGATCAATAATCATTGACAGGTTAATACATATCAAAAACAGCAGTTGGATCACGAAAGTCTGCCCAACCTCTTCACGCACCTAGGAAATTTCAACAATCTCTCATCACCCGTAAGGTGACCACGAGTTGTAGAAATTCCCTATGCACATAAATAGTTTGCACAGCTTTTTCGCGCCCAACTGTTGTTTCTAGGTTTAATGAAAGCTTCAGTCCACCCTTCCCTGGGTTTTTTCGCTTTGGAAATGACCAAAGTATCATTCTTGATTTCAAGAGATACTTCCTTCGTAAACCCACATTGCTTCAAAAGATGCGAAGGAATAATGACGCCTTTCGAATTGCCAATTTTTGTGACCGAACTTTTCATAATCACCCCCTAATGTTAGTGCTGTGTTTAACCTTAGGTCGCGTGACGGTCAATGCCATGGAGTAGGGGTGTGGATGACGATGGGAGGGGATTGCGGGGATGACAACGGGCAGCGTCATTTCCGACATGGGTTATCGGGAATTCATCTTTGTCGTTGTTGTGCCGGTAGGATTGTGATGTACCAGAAGAAGAGGACAGAGGGGAGTGTGGTCGGCGAAATTTTTTTGATGGCAGGGCCTCGCTATTTATTTCGATTTCCGAGAAAGAAATACCAGGCAATCCCCAGGGCGATGAGGCACGAAAAGGCGACCCCAAGAAAGATATATTGATAAATGTCAAAAAGTTGCATGACCTCACTCCATCAAGTCGTTCCCACGTTTGGGGAAATGTTCCCAATTGTAGATAGAGCAAGCCTGGTGCCCACCTGCCAGAAATTTTTCCATGATTTTAATTCTGTTTAATTTCAATGGCTTAGGTGATTTTCTTTGTCCGGACTGCGGGGCATCTCAAGGTGGTGGTTCCCATGAATGTCTACAATGTTGTCATAGTGACTACGGTGGGGGCAGTTTGACATGCTGATGTGGGGCGGAAGGGCGATACCCTCCGTGGGAAGGGCGGTGCTTCAGATGTGCGGAGAAATGTCCACGATTGGGCAGAAGGATGTGCGCGGACGCTGGGTTGGGGGAAGAAGTCCTGGCCTAAAACGTTGGGGCTAGAGCCAATTGTTAATGAGAAGGAAGGGCGCCCAATAACCGGGATGACGATAGACGGCATGATCCAGCAAACTGATTTGGGCTTGCTGCAGGGCCTCGGCTTTAGAAAGTAAGGACTGTTTTAATTGAGTATAGAAACGATGCACCAGAATGGAAGAGGCCTGGTCATTGATAAACCAGAGGGTCGCTAAGGCGCTTCTCGCCCCCGATTTGATGGCCACTCCGGCGAGGCCTAGTGCGGCTCGTTCATCTCCGACTGCGGTTTCACAGGCGCTCAACGTTAATAAGTCTAAGGGTGTTTGGCGGAATTGAAACAAGCCCATGAGTTGTCCGAGCTGGGTCATCGTCAACTTTTGGTCGTAGGTCAGCACATACGAATCTTGCGGGTCTTTGTCGAATTTTCCATGTGAGGCAATGTGGACGATCGTGAACTCTTCCTGTTTCATTTCTCGTTCGATATTGCGCGCAAGAAAATCTTTGTCGACCAGTGCTTTTCCTCCAAACAGGTTTTGGAGATCTTGAATTTCCTGGTGCACATTGGGCAACGGGGAAAATCCCTGGACGCCTTCAGCTAAGCCAATCGAGAGGAGATGGACTTGGTCACGGTCCAAACTGTGCGCATCGGTGAGTGTGAGTCCAGGTGTCGTGGCAACGGCGTATTTTTGAATCAGGAATTGTTGGCCATCGTGGAGAGCCGCCATGGGGATGGTCCGTAATGCGCCATCTGGTACGAAGACCAGCGTGTGAATGTTGAATTCGTTGAGGGATGCTTCAAGCGGTTTCATAAGCTGCGTATAGAGTGCTTGGGCATGGGGAAGATATTGGTGCGTGGTTCGTTTTTCTAACAAAGCCCGGAAGCGGTCGATTGTTTCAGTTAATTCCTTTTCCGATATGGGGACCGTTATGCGTTTGATGGTTCCCCCCAAGCTCATGAGGATGTCGGTGCGATCCTGAAAGACAATGGGATAGATGATGGCGGTCTGTGGCGCGACCTGATCGATCGGTTGAATGCGCGATTGATTCACTTCCACGCAATCGTCTTTGAAATAGTCTTGCAGCTCGGCTGCCTTGAAGTTCTCAATGGTATCCCGGGTTTGGAAGAGCAGTGTGTTGCGTGTGGGGCCATCCGGGAGTTGATCGGTTCGTGCCAGCAAGGTATCGGCCATTTCAAAAAACAAGCCTCCGATGCTTTCACGAAAGGCGGTCGGGTGCTTGGGGAGGCGGGCGACCAGTTCTTGGCGAATGGGTTGGAGGGTGTCGATGGC
>QJYE01000227.1 GCA_003235785.1 Nitrospirota bacterium | reverse complement strand
TGGCTCACAATATACCCAACTGATTGCCCGACGGATTCGAGAGCTCCAGGTCTTTTCGGTTATCCTTCCGGCCCAATCCTCCGTACAACAAATCCTGAAGCATCAGCCCAAGGGCTTAATTTTCTCTGGCGGACCAGCCAGCGTCACACAAGCCCATGCTCCCAAGCTAGACAGTCAAATCTTTCAGCTCGGTATTCCTATTTTGGGAATCTGTTACGGCATGCAACTCATTGCGCATCACTGGGGAGGAACCGTCAATCCCACACCCAAACGAGAATTCGGCCGAGCAACCCTCCAAATCGATGACACACAAGATTTATTTCATGGCATCGATACCACTAAGCCTCTTCCCGTATGGATGTCCCATGGAGATTCAGTCGAACAACTCCCTCCGGGATTTCATATGATCGCCCATACAGCTCATGCCCCCATCGCCGCCATGAAAAAGACGGATGGTGCAGAGCAATTGTTCGGCATCCAATTCCACCCGGAAGTGGCGCATACGCAACAAGGCACCACGATTCTCAAAAACTTTGCCCGTCATATTTGTCATTGCCAACCAACATGGACGATGGGTTCCTTCATTGAACAGGCCGTGAAGGAAATCCGCCACATGGTCGGGCAGGGAAAAGTCATCTGTGCACTCAGCGGTGGCGTCGATTCAGCCGTAGCGGCAGTCCTGGTCCACCAAGCCATTGGGAGTCAACTCACCTGTCTGTTCATCGATAACGGACTCATGCGAAAAGACGAAGTCACCCAATTACAAGCCACGTTTGAATCGTCCTATCATATGCCGGTCCGGATTGCCGATCATCGCTCAACATTCCTCAGCGCCCTCGGACGCACGATCAACCCGGAACGCAAGCGAAAAATCATTGGTCGTCAATTCATCAAAGTGTTCGAACATGAAGCCAGGGCCATGGGTACTGTCAATTTTCTCGTCCAAGGGACCTTGTACCCTGATGTCATCGAAAGTCTCAGTGTCAACGGCCCATCAGCCACCATCAAAACTCACCACAATGTGGGTGGGCTTCCTAAGCGAATGAAATTCACCCTCATAGAACCCTTTCGCGAATTATTTAAAGACGAAGTTCGGAAATTGGGATTGGAACTCGGCTTACCGGAACCCATCGTCTGGCGACAACCGTTTCCAGGCCCAGGCCTCGCCATTCGTATTCTGGGTGCCGTAACAGCTGAACGGTTAACCATCCTTCGAGACGCTGATGCCATCGTGCGGGAAGAAATCGCCCAAGCCGGCTTAGATCGAAGTATTTGGCAATACTTTGCCGTGTTATTGCCCATCCAAACAGTCGGAGTAATGGGCGATCAACGCACCTATGAATCCGTCATAGCCATACGGGCCGTCACCAGCACCGATGGCATGACCGCTGACTGGGCAGAAATCACTCCGGCCGTTTTAGGGAAAATGTCGAATCGGATTATCAATGAAGTTCATGGCGTGAACCGCGTGGTCTACGATATTAGCTCAAAACCACCCGCAACGATTGAGTGGGAATAATCATGACCACCGAGACGAAAATGGTTCGCTTACAAAAGATTATTGCGGGATCCGGCATCACGTCCAGAAGAAAAGCGGAAGAATATATCAGGACAGGGCTCGTCACCGTGAACGGTGAAACCGTCATGACTCTGGGAACAAAAGTTGATCCGATCCATGATCATATTAAAGTCAATGGCCGTCACCTTAAGTCCAAACTTCCTGATATGTTTGTCATGCTCAATAAACCGATCGGATACCTGTCGACCTTACATGATCCAGAAGGCCGACCAACCATCAAACAACTGATGACCAAACCATCCTTACGATTATTTCCGGTTGGACGTCTGGATTTCGATAGCGAAGGACTCTTACTCCTCACCAATAACGGGGACATTGCCCAAGCCTGTCTTCATCCGACCTACCACGTTCCGAAAACCTATCGCGTAAAAGTGAAAGGCGTGTTGGAAGATATCCATCTCCAACAACTCCGTCGGGGCGTCATGTTAGAAGATGGCAAAACGGCTCCGGCTAAAGTAAAAAAAGCCGGAAAAGCTCAAGCCAATTCCTGGATTGAAATCACGATCCACGAGGGACGTAAGCACCAGGTCAAACGCATGTTTGAGCATATTGGCCATCCCGTGATTCGCTTAAAACGTATTCAATTTGGACCATTGAATCTTGGGCAACTCCTTCCTGGCAAAATGCGGTATCTCACCGATAAGGAGGCAAACGAACTTCGCCACCTATCAGCCATGGTTGGCGATCCCTCTCGGTCTGAACCGCAAGAGAACACACAAGTTGAAGATAGCCTAAGAAGACCGTCTACTGGCGTTCCTCATTCTCGCTCGGCCTCCTCCGACATCCCAGGGCCCCGCAAAAACCCGCGACGGGCGTCAGCAGGCCACCCTGCACGGTCAGCCTCCCATGCGAGTC
>QJYE01000010.1 GCA_003235785.1 Nitrospirota bacterium | reverse complement strand
TTTGGGTGTGGGGTCGGATTTGGCCCATTCTTCTATTCGGTTCGGCCTGGGCCGGTTTACGACTGATGAGGAAATTGAATATACGATTGACCGTATGCTCAAAGCGGTGACGCACCTTCGAGAAATGTCACCGTTGTATGAGATGGCCAAAGAGGGTGTTGACTTGAAAAATGTACAGTGGGCTGCACATTAATCTGGTACTAAGAATCGTCTTATCTTTACATATCAGAAGGAGGAATGAGCCATGGCCTATAGTGAAAAAGTGATTGATCATTACAACAATCCCCGCAACGTGGGGTCGTTTAAAAAAGATGATGATGGAGTGGGGACCGGTATCGTCGGCGCGCCGGAATGTGGAGACGTGATGAAACTCCAAATCAAAGTCGAGAACGACACGATTGTGGATGCGAAGTTTAAAACATTTGGTTGTGGTTCGGCGATTGCCAGTTCAAGCTTAGCGACCGAATGGTTAAAAGGGAAATCCGTTTCAGAAGCCCACAAAATCAAGAATACCGATATTGTTGAAGAATTAAATCTTCCTCCCGTGAAGATTCACTGTTCGGTATTAGCCGAAGATGCCATTAAAGCGGCATTGGGGGATTACCAGAAAAAAGCTGAAGAGAAAAAGTCGAAAGTAGAAGAAGCCGCAGCATCATCTTAAGGCATGAAGAGCGTTTCGATAGGAGAGTCTGCAATGGAAACACAAGAAGCCGATAACACAGCGATCGTCACAATGACCGATGCCGCGTTGAAAGAGGTCAAGCGGTTGTTGGATCTTCAGGGCATCACCGAAGGTGGGTTGCGACTTGGGGTCAAAGGCGGCGGCTGTTCAGGGTTAAGCTATACGGTCAATTTCGATGAAAAAATTGGAGAGTTCGACACGGTTACTGAGGTCAATGGCGTGAAGGTCATTGTCGATATGAAAAGTGCCATTTATCTCCAGGGGATGACCTTGGATTACCAAAAGGATATGGTGAGCGGCGCCTTTAAGTTTATCAATCCCAACGCGTCCAAAACCTGTGGATGCGGGGAGTCGTTCTCAGCCTAACCAACGATTATTCAGATAGGTACGCAGTTGATCGGGCATGGTGAAGTTAGCCATGCCCGAGCTGTCAGAGGATAGATCACTCATGACTACTCATCGCCACCATCATGAAACCCTAGCTGGCTCACGTGAGCTGCCGATGGCACGCAGCATGTGTTGGCATTGTCAATCTGAGGTGACCGGGGAATATCTTTGTGGCCAATGTGTGAAAGTTCAGCCTCTGTCCAAGGAACTGGATTATTTCGCCTGTTTCAAATTACCTCGATTACTGAACATTGATGAGCAAGAATTAGAGCGGACCTATCATGAATTGAGCCGCACGTTTCATCCCGATTTTTATTCCACCAAAGATGAATCGGAAAAAATGATTAGTTTGGGGAATTCGGCCTTCCTCAATTCCGCCTATCGAACGCTGAAGGATCCCATTCAAAGGGTCGAATATCTTATTCGTTTGGAGGCAGGGGCTGTTAAAGATATTCGTTCCAATCCGCCGGCTGATCTGTTTGAAGAAATACTGGAGTTACAAGAAGATATGGAGACCTTCCGTGGTCTTGTGTCTGAACAGGATTCGCCTGAACGGGACGAATTGAGACAAAAACTCCAACGCGAGCGTGAGCATCTTGAAGATCGTCAAGCTGAAATGGAAAAGTTGTTGCGTGCGAAATACCAAGAATGGGATCAATTGCAAAACGTAAAAACCGATCAAGGTGAAATCCACGAACAAAAAAAATCTGTGTTACGAGGTATGCAAGAGATTCTTTCTAATCGCACCTACATTTGTAATATGGTGAATGAGCTATTGGAAACAACGGGTTAACACCAATCGCTGAATTGGAAAAGGAAAAATTGTGAGTCGAATTGTTGGCATTGATTTGGGCACGACAAACTCTTTGATTGCCTATATGGATAAGGGAGCTCCACGGGTCATTCCTGGTCCGGATGGTGTTACGAAAGTCCCCTCTATTGTCGGCATGACGGATAATGGACTGATTGTGGGAGATCCAGCGAAGGCCCATCTCACGCGTAATTCTGCTCGTACCATCTATTCCGTTAAACGGTTTATGGGAAAAGGGTTGGCAGATGTGAGCGATGAACTGAAATATTTTCCCTATTCCCTCCATGAAAAAAATGGGGTCATCCGCATAGAAATTGGAGAGAAAACCTATTCGCCTCCGCAGGTCTCCGCCATGATCTTGAAGGAACTCAAACGGCGAGCGGAAGAATTTCTCAAAGAAGACATTTCTAAAGCGGTCATTACCGTTCCGGCCTATTTCAATGATAGTCAACGCCAAGCCACAAAAGATGCCGGAATGATTGCGGGCCTGGAAGTGTTGCGTATCATCAATGAACCGACCGCTGCAGCATTGGCGTATGGGTTGCAGAAAAAGACTCAAGGAATTATTGCCATTTATGACCTTGGCGGTGGGACGTTTGATATCTCCATTCTGAAATTAAAGGATGGCATTTTTGAAGTGCTCGCCACCAATGGCGATACGCATTTAGGGGGAGATGATTTTGATCAACGCCTTATCGATGTGTTGGTACAAGAGATTAACGACAAGCATGGTTTTACGATTCAAGACCATCCTGACCTGATGCAAGGGGTTCGCATGGAAGCCGAACGGGCAAAAGTAAGGTTGTCAGAGGAAACAGAAGCAACGGTGGTGGTAGAGCTTCCTACTGAAAAATATGAAAAGACATTAACCCGTGAAACACTGGAATCCTTGGTCATGGAACTGGTAGAGCGGACGCTGGCTCCCTGTCGGGCGGCCCTGAAGGACGCCGGGTTACGTGCGGACCAAATTGATGAAGTGGTCTTAGTTGGTGGCAGTACTCGCATGCCGTTGGTTCGAAATAAAGTTGAGGCGCTGTTCGGGAAGCCACCTCACAGTGAATTGAATCCAGATGAAGTGGTGGCGTTAGGGGCCGCCGTGCAAGCTGATATTCTTGGTGGCCATAATAAAGAAATTCTTCTCTTGGATGTCACGCCCTTGTCCTTGGGAATTGAAACCATGGGGGGCGTGATGAGTGCGCTTATCCGGCGCAATACGACGATCCCAACCAGCGCCAAGGAAATGTTTACGACGTATGTGGACGGGCAAACGTCAGTGGATATCCATATCCTTCAAGGCGAGCGGGAATTAGTGAAGGACAATCGCAGTTTGGCGCGATTCCAATTGAAAATGCCACCCCTTCCTGCCGGGGTTCCCCGTGTGGAAGTAACCTTCCTCATCGACGCCAATGGCATTTTGCATGTGACCGCACGAGATATTCGAACGAGTGAAGCGCAGTCTGTGCAAGTGAAACCTTCTCATGGGCTCACTGATGACGAAGTGGAGGGGATGATTCGAGATTCGTTCCAATTTGCGGAAGAGGATATCAAGGCACGACAAGTGATCGAAGCTCGTACTGAGGCGAATGCGATTATTGTGGCGACTGAAAAAGCCTTGGGTCGTGCTTCGGATCTTATTAGCGATAAAGAAAAAGCTGAGATTCAGCGTGTGCTTCAACGACTGGGTGAAACGCAGAAGGGCGATGATCACCGCGCCATTCGTGCCGGTATCGCGGAAACCGAAAAACAGACGCATCATTTGGCAGAAGTATTGATGGATGCAACCTTGAAAGAAGCGCTCGAAAGTAAAAAAGTCTCTGAATTCGTCAAATAACTTTTGCTGATGAGATCAAGGCTTTTTAACACGAAGAGGAAAACATGGCTCAAAATTTAATGTGGACGGATACGGAAGATATTGGCATTCGGTTACAGGAAGAACATCCCGACCTTGATCCGTTAACGGTGAGGTTTACCGATTTACATGCCTGGGTGGTTGCGCTTCCAGAATTCAAAGATGATCCGAAAGCTTCAAATGAAAAAAAGCTTGAGGCCATTCAAATGGCGTGGTATGAAGAATATCAAGATGCCAGCAAGTAGAAAGTGAGTAGGAAGAAGCAAGAAGGTGAGAGCAGAGAGCCCTTGCCAAATATAGGCACCTTGCTATTGCCCAAGAGAGTCTAGAACGAAGGGGTTTGGCTGGAGGAGCCTGAATTCATCCGATCAAACTCGAAAAAGTCCATCGGGTTGGCTTTTTGATCTGCCGCTTTTCCTGGTTCCGTTCCTTTCCGAAATACTTCCGTACTAATATGGCGGCTGGTTTTTGTTGGTAAATCTCCAGTGGTCGTATCTATCTGGGCAAACTGAATTCCTTCCGGGATGGTAAACGTCATGACGGGCAAATTTTGAAGAGACTGTTCCATGAATTCTGTCCAGATGGGCAGGGCCGCATGGGCTCCGGATTCCAATCGACCTAAGGTCCGGACCGAATCAAACCCCACCCACACGCCTGTGGCTAAATTGGGAGAATAGCCCACAAACCAGGCGTCATTGTATCCATTCGTCGTCCCGGTTTTCCCCGCCAAGGGGCGCCCGATCCTTTTGGCTCGACGACCCGTCCCACTTTGGATGACATCCATGAGCATGTTGGTCGTCAGATACGCATTTTCCGGTGACATCGCTCGCCTGGGCTCAAAGAGATGTTGCTCCAGAATTTCCCCATTCACATCTTTGACAAGCGTAATTTGATAGGGTTGTAGCCACATACCTTGATTGGAAAAGACGCCATAGGCTGACGTGAGCTCTTGGAGTGTGACGCTTGAAGACCCCAGGGCGAGAGAAAGATCTTGACTGAGCGGGCTTTGAATGCCCAAATTGCTGGCCACGTTCACGACTTCGGTGACGCCAATTTGCTCGAGCAGTCTGACGGTGGCGGCGTTGCGTGAATGCCGCAACGCTTCTCGGAGGGTAATGGTTCCATAGAAACGCTTCTCGTAATTTTCAGGTTTCCACACGCGATCTAACTCTTCATCTTCATAGACCACCGGTGCATCTAAAATTAATGTCGCAGGCGTGAGCCCTTGCTGTAGGGCCGTGGCATAAATGAGAGGTTTGAACGCGGAACCAGGTTGGCGGCGGGCGGCCACGGCCCGGTTGAATTGACTCCGAGCAAAATCATAGCCTCCGGCCATGGCTTGAACGGCTCCTGTTCGCGGATCCAGAGCTAATAATGACCCTTCCACCAATGGCGTTTGTTCTAAAACAAAACTGCCGGATTCGAGATTGCCGTTTTTTGGTAAGACCTCCACGATATCGCCAATTTTGAGGATGTGGTGCGGCGTGACACCTTTTTGCACAATTGCCGTCCCGACATCGTTTACATCCTTCAAGCGACGCTCGGCCCATTGCATATCCTTCAGGGCGATGGTCCCTTTATACGTATTGCCAATCAGAATGTCGGCTGACTGTTTGGTGACGTTCGTCACGAGGCCTCGATAGAGGCCATGGACCATGGCAGCCCGTGGATTCTGTAATTCGGGGTACTCATCGGGAGGGACAAAGTCTTTCGTGAACTCCACATGTCCAAGGGGCCCTCGCCACCCTTGCCGTTTATCAACTTGACGCAGCCCACGTTGGAGGGTTTCTTCTGCGAGTTTTTGCATGCGAATGTTCAATGTCGTGTAAATCTGTAAGCCACCCTTATAGACGAGGGATTCGCCATACCGTTCAACCAAATGTTGTCGAATATCTTCGATGAAATATGACGCAATTTGCTCTAGGGATTGCCGGTGATAATTCAGGGTCTTCTCGATGGCCCTTTGAGCTTCTTCTTCCGAGATGAACCCCGCTTCGACCATCCGATAGAGAACTAATTCCTTTCGCGATTTGGCCAGTTCTGGATTGCGATAGGGGGAATAAGTATTGGGGGCTTTGGGCAGCCCGGCTAAAAACGCTGCTTCTGGCAGACTGAGCTCGGTCACGCTTTTATCGAAGTAGGTCAGGGTCGCGGCGGCAATCCCATAGGCCCCATGCCCAAAATAGATTTGGTTGAGGTACATTTCGAGAATTTGATCTTTTGTGAGAACCCATTCCATTTTGAGCGCTAAAATAAGTTCTTTGATCTTTCGTGTGTAGGTGCGTTCGGGAGAGAGAAACAGGGCTCGCGCCAATTGCTGTGTGATGGTGCTGGCACCCTGAAAGCGCCCCCCTTTTTTCAGGTTTGTCCATGCCGCCCGTCCAATCCCCACAATATCGAGTCCGGGATGTTCAAGAAATCTGGTGTCCTCAACAGCCACGATAGCTTGGGTCATGGCTTTTGGAATTTGCGCGATAGGGGTATAGAGACGGCGTTCAATAAAGAATTGTCCAATAATTTCACCATTATCGGCATAGACTCTCGATACGAGGCTTGGTTGATAATCTTGAAACGAATCAAAGGTCGGCAGGTCTCGGGTGGCTACCCATAGAACGCCTAGAACCGTTCCGGTACCAATGCATCCCAGGACCAGAGAAGAGACAAGGATAATCCGAAGCCAAGACCAGGTTCTAAGCCCTGCAAAAAACTGCTGAAAGGTATTCATTCAGGAAAGAAACGCGATCCTTTGTGAGAGGAGAACGAGCAGAAAAAATGCATGCCCTTGATTTTACGATACCCTGAGATGGGGGAAAACACAAGGCAATCATGACTCAATAGCCGCGAATAAGGCTTCAGAAGATTGTAGTTCAGAAAATCAGAAAGGCAAGATGGGTGAAAGGCTCAATCTGCGGTTTCATGGGTCCTTTGTGCTGATTGACAAACTTTTTCACCCCGTGGTACCACCAAGACTACTCAAGTCGATTCCGTATATTTCATCAACAAGGAGGAGAGCGAATATGTCAGATGTTGCGGCAGAAATTAAAGTCGGAGATGTAGCACCGGATTTTACTCTGAAAGATCAGGACCAAAACGATATTACCCTCAGTGCTTATAAGGGCAAGAAAAATGTCGTGCTGGCGTTTTATCCATTAGATTGGAGCCCGGTGTGCCAAGGGGAAAATAAATGTTTAACGGATGATTTCCCCAGCTTTGAATCCGCCGATGCGGAAATTATGGGAATTAGCTGCGATAGTTTCTTTTCCCATAAAGCCTGGGCTGATTCGTTGGATCTCAAGCATAAGTTGTTGGCCGACATGCACCGAACCGTGTCCAAGGCCTATGGCTTGTATTTTGAACCGCTGAATTGCTCGAAACGAGCCACCGTCATTGTGGGCAAAGACGGGAAAGTCGCCTATGTCAAAGTGCAAGAAATCAAAGTAGCACGGGATGATAAAGAAATCCTGGAAGCCTTAAAAAAATTAGGCTAATGGTTTGATCAACGAGGGAACCCTAAGCGGAGCACATGCAAGACTCCCTTAGGGTTTTCTTTTGTCTGTTCTTGAGCCAGAAGAAGGGGGCACTATGTCTGGGATTGTGGAAAACGTCAACGATGAAAACTATGCGGACTTCATGCAAGCTCAAGCGGCAGTCGTGGCCTATGGGATAGCGACCTGTGAGCCTTGCAAAGCCTACGATCCTATTCTAGAAACGTCGGCCCGAGACCATGCCAACATTCGATTCGGTAAAGCCAAAATGCATGTCCCCGGAAAATGCCGGGGCATCAAAAAACAACACAACTTCGAAACCTATCCCACCACCCACTTCTATTCCAACGGGACGCTCCTTGAAACCAAAGAAGGCAAACTCGAATCCACTGAGCTAGCCGCATTGATCGCCCAACATTTCTCCTTTCCTCGTTAGCTTCTCAATATCCCGCAGATTTTCAGCGTGAATTATTTTTTATAGGGCACGAAGGCAATCGTGCTGCTTACAGGGCGTTTCCTGCCTTCAGCTTGAGTTTGGTGAACCTAAAAAATGGCAGTTGGGTAGGTACGCAACCCTTCGACACGCCCGCTCCGCAGGCTGCTCAGGGCGAACGGACATTTCACCAATTGGGTGAGTACTTCAAACACCGTTCGTGCTGAGCCCTGAGCTTGCCGAAGGGTCGAAGCATGAGCAGCGCGGTGTTTCATTACAGCAACTGCCGTTTTTGATATGTATTAACCTGTCAATGATTATTGATCTCAC
>QJYE01000312.1 GCA_003235785.1 Nitrospirota bacterium | reverse complement strand
GCCCAGAGCGCGATTCCCCCCAGGAGGCCGGCCGTGTTGGAGACTATCGTGGCATGAGATGGCAAATCAATGGTGACCTTTTTGCCATTACCCCCGCCTATGTACAGATGGTCGAAATTGATCACTCGATCTAATAGGTCAATGGCTTTGGCCAGACGGAGGTTCCATCTCTTTTTCCCCACCGCTTTCAGGGCGTTGGCACCCAATTGGACTTCGTAGGTTTGTCGCTTTCGAAAGGGATGGTGGGCGATTTCCAAATTAGGCACGAGGTGTCCATTCACAAATAGCGCGGTTCCAAATCCGGTTCCCAAGGTAATGACGAGTTCGACTCCCTGGCCTTTGATCGCTCCATAGCCCTGCACATCCGCATCATTGGCTGCCCGAACCGGCTTCTTAAGCTGTCGTTCCAATTCTTCAACGAGATTGGTTTCAGGCCAGGATGCATCTAGGTTAGGCGCTGTTTTGACCTGACCCTGATGAATGACGCCAGGAAATCCCACCGAGACTCGATCAAAACTTCCCAAGCCCTGCACAAGTTCTGCAATGCCCGCGAACACGGCTTGTGGTGTGGAAGGCTGTGGCGTGACGATCCGAAGGCGTTCCCCGATGGGTTGCCCGGTTGTGCTGAGAAGAATTCCTTTGATCCCCGATCCCCCAATATCAATTGCGAGGGTGATGGGTTGCTGTGCTGGAGTTGATCGTTTCTGAGTTGAGGCCATGCGTGATTCTCCTTAACGAGGGGTTTCAAGAGACCCTTGCCTGCTGTTATAGACTTCCCCACCTTGTTCAACATAATTTTTTAAGACTTGAGTGGCGTTCAGACGTCCGACATCTGTCGTCACGCTGATCCCTCGCTGCTCAAGCTCGGAGACCCAATTGCCAGGTTTCGGACCTTCATCAAACCCAATGGCTTCGGCATCGCTTCCTCGGGCTCCGCAGATCAAATGCCGAACACCTGACCAGCAAATGGCTCCAAGGCACATGGTACAGGGCTCACAACTGGTCACGAGCTCGTGCGGGGGAAGCCCGACGGCGCCTAAGTCATAGGCTCCTAGGGTTTGTTGGGCCATCATGATGGCGACAATTTCTGCATGGGCAATGGAACTGCGTGAAATCATAACGAGGTTCACGCCAGGCGCTACTAATTCATACGTGTCTGTTCGGAAGACGCCTGCTCCAAATGGCCCTCCAGTGCCCTGTTCAATGTTGAGTTTGGACAATGTGGTCACAAGGTCCATGCGAGACTCTGGTGTTGGAAAGGTTGTGGGCTGTTGCTCAAGAAAGTCAGCTATCCATGCAGGCCAGGCAAGGTGAAACTGTGGAAAGGTGCTTGGGATGCTCTTCATGAAGTGATTAAGGGCCTTGGTTCAGAAATACAATGAGGCCTGGTGGCTGAAGTAAAAAACTCCTTGAGATCAATCATGTTTTAATGAACTTGAAGCTCGTGTTACTTTAGCAAAAATTGTAACAGTACGGTTGGGTTATTGAAAGATGGAAGGAGGGGTGATGCCAAAGACCTGGTCTCAGCAAGTTATCATTATCACTGGAGCCTCCGCAGGTATTGGCAAGGCGCTGGCGTATAGGTTGGCGCCGCAATCCCCCAACCTTGTCTTAGTCGCGAGAGATCGCGCACGATTAGAAGAGGTGGCTGAGACCTGTAAACGTTTAGGCGCGACCACGTTGGTGCTGCCAACGGATGTGGCTGATTCTCAGGCCTGTGCGGAAATGATTCAGGCGACCATAGAAAAATTTTCTCGCATTGATGTGTTGGTGAATAATGCCGGCATATCGATGTGGTCAACGGTCGAGGATGTGCAAGATGTGTCTCGTTTTCGACTTATCATGGACGTGAATTTTTTGGGAAGTGTGTATTGCACCAAATTCGCGTTGCCATACCTTAAGCTCACGCAAGGTCGGGTTGTCGCCATTTCCAGTGTCGCAAGTTTGACGGGCGTGCCCTCTCATGCTGTCTATTGTGCCAGCAAGCATGCCATGAACGGGTTTTTTGAATCGTTACGCATTGAGTTAGAAGGATCGGGGGTAAGCGTCACAATCGTCGCGCCGGATTTTGTGCAGTCCGAAATTCATGCGCGAAGTCTCGGACCCGACGGAAAACCACTGGGCCGACTTCTTCAGGATCATGGTTCGTTTCTGAGCGCGGAAGCCTGTGCGGAGATAATTATCCGCGCGATGGCGGGGCGCAAGCGCTTCGTGGTGACCTCCGTCAGAGGAAAGGTCGGGCGATGGGTGAAGTTGTGCTTCCCTCAGGTGATTGATTGGATGGCGAAGAGAGGGGTGTCTGAGGCTTACCGTCTTTGATCGTCATGCCGGGTTGGGAGGATATTTCCTAACGGATCCCTAGGGCATGGCATACGAGACGCGCTCAAGCTCGTAGCCTTTCCTCTTTAGGAGGGTGAGGAGTCCGTCTTCTCCGGC
>QJYE01000033.1 GCA_003235785.1 Nitrospirota bacterium | reverse complement strand
CGGCGGCAAGATAAATCTGCCCATCCGTAATAGAAATCACATTCGTAGGAATATAGGCAGAGACGTCACCCGCTTGCGTTTCAATAATCGGCAAGGCCGTCAAGCTGCCAGCCCCTTTTTCATCGCTCATCTTCGCCGCTCGCTCTAACAATCGAGAATGCAAAAAGAACACATCGCCCGGATAGGCTTCACGCCCTGGCGGCCGCCGAAGAAGGAGAGAAAGCTGCCTATACGCAGTTGCATGTTTTGATAAATCGTCATACACAATGAGCGCATGCTTGCCGCTATCACGGAAATATTCGGCCATGGTGACACCGGCATAGGGTGCAAAAAATTGCAGCGAAGCTGAATCACTGGCCGTAGCGGACACCACAGTCGTGTACTCCATGGCCCCATGATCTTCTAATGTTTTGACGACGCGCGCGACGGTCGAACGTTTTTGCCCAATCGCCACATAAAAACAATACACATCCAAGCCTTTTTGATTGATAATCGTATCGACCGCAATCGCCGTTTTCCCAGTTTGACGATCACCGATGATCAGTTCCCGTTGGCCTCGACCGACAGGAATCATCGCATCAATAGCTTTCAAGCCTGTTTGCAAGGGCTCGCCGACTGATTGTCGATCCACCACACCAGGT
Organism: Nitrospirota bacterium; assembly: GCA_003235785.1. Classification (GTDB taxonomy): domain Bacteria; phylum Nitrospirota; class Nitrospiria; order Nitrospirales; family UBA8639; genus Nitrospira_E. The sequence goes on along the minus strand of QJYE01000033.1, from coordinate 7,353 downwards.
GCCCTGATTTCAATCAGGCGGGTTTCCGTGGAATTGATGGGGCCTTTTCCATCAATGGGCATCCCGATCGCATCAACCACTCGACCCACAAGGGCCTCGCCCACCGGCACCTCCGCGATACGCCCGGTACGCTTGACAGGATCGCCCTCACGAATGCCGACGTCTTCCCCGAGCAACACGACACCCACACTATCTTCTTCAAGATTTAGAGCCACGCCAAAGACACCGCCCGGAAATTCCAACAATTCCCCAGCCATGGCGCCTTCCAGTCCATAGACTTTGGCAATATTGTCACCTACTTGGATGACATAGCCCATTTCCTTGACGTCGACCCGCTGCTCAAAACCTTTAATTTTTTCCTTGATGATGGAGCTAATTTCTTCTGCTTTGATCTGCATGGATTACCCCTTCGTCAACTGATCCTGCATGCCGGCTAAGCGTCCCAGCACGGTATTATCAAAAACTTGGCTGCCAATATATATTTTCAACCCGGCAATGAGATGCGGGTCAACGTCAAACACAACTTCCACCTTCTGCCCAATTTTTTGGGTGAGTTCTCGTTTCACCTGATCTTGTTCGGTGCCATCAAGAGCTTTTGCGGAACTGACCCGGGCTTTTTGAATCCCCTTTTGCTGATCGGCCAATGTTGCAAATGCCTGGGAAATTTCAGGAAGGAACACCGCCCGATTATTTTTCAAGAGCTGATTCAAAAAATCCCGCATCACCGGAGGAGCCTGCATACGCTGGCATAATTCCTCTAGCACCGCTTGTTTTTCTTCGAATGTAAAGACGGGTGAAGCCAACACATGTTTCAGGGCAGGGGTATTTTCCAAGCCTTGGGTTAGAGCCCCTAAGGCATTTCGTGCGGATTCGATGCCCGATTCATCGAGCAATTGGAAAAGCGCCGAGGCATATCGACGCCCGATCATACTTTGGTTCACGATTTACAGAGAATCCTGGCAGCCCGTTTTGATTTAAATGGGGCGTGTATAAAGCGGGTGAAAGTAGCATGAGGGACAAATCCTGTCAACAGTAGAGGGCCCTGTTCAGGATAATCGAGGTCCTGGGTTACCGAAATTCCAAACATCTGACTCATCCCCTATTTTCTCGAATTGAAAAATTCCTTTGAACCCTTCCACAACTAGCTTCGACTACCAGCCTAGGAGTAAAGTCCAGCTTAATTTTAATCTCTCTAGAAAGGAGTACCCCATGGTAAGAACATCCCGTCGTGCACGGTCATTGGGACTGCTGACAGCCTTCTTTGCTTGCGCGCTCATGGCTCAAGGAACAGCTATCGCTCAAGCGGGGCCATCACAAACACAGGATTCATCGCTCTCCCCAGCCGGAGTAAAGATTGCCATGTCGCCTGAAGAAAAGGCGCAACATGAGATTCACGTTCCTCCAAAAAAAGGTGGCAAGAAGCAGAGATTGACCAAAAAACAAAAGTTGGACATCTGTGCTCGAGATCCTCAATGCCGGGCTTCGTTGGAGGCTGCGAACCAAGGCAAACATCCCAAACCAATTCCGGCCGTTATCCCAGGTTCTCCTGAAGACAACATGCATAAAAAGTCCCTTCCCCCAAAAGCAAAAAAACCACAAGGCAAGAGAAGTAAGCTGGAAGCAGAGCCTTCTTCATCTTTATTGGCATGGCTTAACCCCTTTTCCGTCTCGGTGGCAGAAGCCCAAACAACTCCGCCGCCAGGGTTTCCAATTAGAGTTGACGCACCCTATTACATGGGCCCTGGACTAGAGATGCGAAATTATGGGGGACTGACCAGAGGTGGGGATTATTATTTATACAAAACTTGGCCGGGACCATCTACCGCTGTTACCGGAAACAACGGCCGGAACTATATCCCTTTTAACGTCACAATTCCGGTTCAAGGTTATTACATCATTGATGTAGAAGGCACACCCGCCCGTGCCCATGTCAATATTCCGTACAATGCAACTCCTTACAATTACCCGGATTTCTCGACTCGACCTGCGGGTTCAGAACAACATTATGTCTCCATACACTATCTCGCAGCGGGAAGTCATTGGTTTTATTTCTGGATAGACGCCCCAAGCAGCGCTCGAATTGATGCGGTGGAAGTTGATTTTTACCGCTAATCAATCAGGCAGTCTACTAAATTAATCAAAGCGGGAGGGCCAATCTGGCTCTCCCGCCTCCTCCATATAATTCGCTGGACTTCTTCCCAACCCGGCATACCTGCTCTACAGAAGAGACCATCTAAATGATCGTTCTTAGCTTCCCAACCATCCCAACGCCTGTTGCAGATTTTTATTTAACCATCTCCCTGCAAGGAGAGCGAAGCACACACTGAGAAAAATTTTCGGATATTTGGAGCGTAAGAAGAAAGGGCAGGCGAAAAAAGGCTAACGGGCGGGATAGTAAGGAATGCAATGTCTAGCGGACGACGGATTCTAATCGAGAATCTGGGCCTGAAACTACAGGCGGAGAAATGCGGGCAGGAGCCTTTGGTGTCTGAATAATACCGCCACCGAGGACTCGATCGCCCTGATAAAAGACTGCTGATTGTCCAGGGCTTAAGGCTCGTACTGTGGCTTCAAAGGTGACGCTTATGGAAGATTCACTCTCCCAATGTAATGTTGCCGGAACGGGTGGGGAACCATACCGAAATTTGACGTCGATACGTTGTCCTTCTTCCAAGTTTTCTCGTGAAAAGATATTGAGATCGGCGACCTGACAGGTTGTGGTATCCAAATCTTCCGGAGGACCCAGGACGACTAAATTGAGATCGGGAACCACCCGCTGGACATACACCCGATTCCCGGTGGCGATCCCCAACCCTTTCCGTTGCCCTGGGGTATAAAAGGCCACGCCTTCATGTTGCCCAAGCTCATGACCCTCAGCATCCACAAAATTTCCCGGATTCGTCGCTTGCGGGGCATGCTCTTTGAGGAATTCCCGGTAATCCCCTTGAGTGACAAAACAAATTTCCTGGCTTTCCTTCAACTCTTCAACCGGTAACCCCATGGCTTCGGCTTCGGCCCAGACTTGCGGCTTTTCCATGTCCGCCAGAGGAAACAGCATCTTAGAGAGCCATTTACCGGGAATACGATACAAGAAATAGGATTGATCCTTTTTGGCATCCCGTCCACGAGCCAGAAAAGACGTGCCAGCTTCATCGCGTTGAATGGTGGCATAATGACCAGTGGCAATATAATCCGCCCCGAGTTCCTCCGCTATCCGAAATAAGCCCCCGAACTTCACGCGTTCATTACACCGGACGCAGGGATTAGGGGTGGTGCCCTGAAGATAGCCACCAATAAAATCATCAATGACCCCTTGCTGAAATGCCTCCCGGGTATCAATGACTTGATGCGAAATGCCCAAGAGTTCGGCCACATGCTTGGCGATCCCAACCTTACAGCAACCGCGCTCCTGCCAACGTTTGGAAGTTGTTGCCTCATCCTCTTCTTCCCAGACCTTCAGCGTCACACCAAGAACTTCGTAGCCCTGGTCCTTTAAGAGTTTGGCAGCCACAGAGCTATCCACTCCCCCGCTCATCCCTAACACGACTTTTTTGCCGGCCAATAGATTCATTTCAAACTTAAGGGTTCAGAGGCCACTTTGGTCGATTCTTTGGCCGAAGAAATTTTGGCTTGTCCGTTGGACAAAACACGGTCTTCAGAATTCATGTCTACTTTGGGGGCCACGCCCATATCGCATTCCCCTTGGAAATAAACCCCTTCCTCCATCGCAAACGTAGGCGTATGGACATCCCCAATGAGCACGGCAGGCTTCAGAAGTTGGATTTTTTTGTTGGCGGTAATAACCCCTTCAATTCGGCCGCTACTCACAATTGTTCCACCAGTGATGGTTCCTTTAATAAAGGCGGTTTCACCAATAATCAGGGTATCATCGATTGTGATTTCCCCTTCAAAATTTCCGTCCACCCGCACCGTACCTTCAAATTGGGCTTTGCCCTTAAAATCCACACCTTTTCCAAGAAAGGTGTAAAACTCTTGCCCAAATCCCGGCCCCTCTTTAGATTTGTCCTTATCACCCCACATATTCCCCTCCTCTTCATGCAGTATTTGACTCTCGGTGGCGAGCCAGGGACTCCTCTTCCCCAATAATTTCTCCAACCTGTCAAAAATTATGAATTGAATTTATTTCACCTTAACAGCTTCTTCAACGGAAACCACGAGTTTAGAACCGAGGCCTTTTCGTTCACCCTTTTGCGGCATATTGCAAGATCCATTGAACATCACCCCTTCATCCATGGAAAGCAGTGGGGTGGTAATCGTCCCGTCAAAAACCGCCGGACTTAAGAGTTTTACACGATTTTTTGCTAAAATTTCCCCGGTAATCCGCCCCTGACAGGTAACGGTCCCTGCTTCGATTTTGGCCGTGATGACCGCTTTTTGGCCGATGATCAAATTCCCATCGGTATAAATTTCCCCCTCCAAACGCCCATCCACCCTGACGGTGCCCTGGTAGCGGATCGTTCCCTTAAAAGCGACCTCTTCCCCAACAAAGGCAATGATATCGCCGGATTCTTCATGATTACTTGAAGCCACTGGGCTTGAAGCAACTGGTAATTTCTCCTCATTTTCCTTGGCTTCAACAGTATTTTTCCCAAACATGGAGACCCCCTCCCTCATTGAATGACTTGATGCCAAACCGCATCCGTTCTGTTTTTCCTAAGCATCTCAACTACATTATTTCACTTAGCTGTTAATACTTTAAACTGCCTTGGAAGCCCCATGCTACGTGAGACATCCTACTCAAACTATTCAAATTCTATTCCAGAATAAGCGCCGTTACGCGGTCTAATTCCTCATCTGAATAATAGTGAATGACGAGCTGTCCGCCCCGACCTCCCGTTTTCACCTGAACTTTGGTGCCAAAATGCCTTCGCAGCTGATCTTCCAGATTTTTGAATGTATTCGGCTCCGCCTTAGGATTCCTGCCGGAATTTCTACTCTTTTTCCCGGCAACCAGTTGCTCTGTTTGTCTCACAGAGAGCTGCTCGGACACAATCCGCTTAGCTAACTGTAGTTGAAGGTTTGGGGAAGAGATCCCCGCCAAGACTTTCGCATGCCCCAGGCTCAATGCACTAGTTTCAATAAATTGCTGAACCTCTTTGGGAAGCGCGAGAAGACGAAGAACATTCGCAATCGAAGATCGATCTTTCCCGACCGAGCTGGCCACAAGGTCCTGCGTTAATCCGAATTCGCCCATTAGGCGAGAATACGCCTTGGCTTCTTCCATGGGATTAAGGTTTTGACGTTGAATATTTTCGACTAAAGCCAGGGCAAGGGCTTTTTCATCATTGGAATTCCTCACCAAGGCAGGAATGGTGGACAGCCCGGCAAGCGTTGCCGCCCGAAAACGGCGCTCTCCCGCGATAAGTTCATACACTCCATCGCCTTTGCGCCGAACAACAATAGGCTGAAGCACGCCATGCTCCTTTATGGATTGAGCCAATCCCTCCAATTCGTCTTCAACAAAAATCCTACGTGGTTGGTAGCGGTTAGGAATAACCTGCTTCAGAGCAACCATAGAAATAGCCTGACCATCCTGCTCAACCTTCCAAACCAGCGTCTTTTTTTCTGGAAGCAGAGCCTGAAGGCCCTTACCCAATGCTTTCTTTTCCATTAGCGAGTATCTCCTTGGCTAGGTCAAGATAGGCTTTGGCCCCACTGGAAGCCGCATTATACGACAACACAGGCTTTCCGTGACTGGGGGCTTCTGCCAACGCCACATTTCGAGGAATAACGGTTTGAAACACTTTGTCCTTAAAAAACCCTCGAACTTCATCTTGAACCTGTCGTGAAAGATTAATGCGAGAATCATACATCGTCAACAAAATGCCTACTTGGTCAAGATCGGGGTTAAAGGAGTCTCGAATTCGGTCGACATTTCCCATAAGCCGCCCGAGCCCCTCCATCGCATAATATTCGCATTGCACAGGTACAATAAGGACTGAAGCGGCGACCAAGGCATTGATGGTCAACAAGCCAAATGCAGGAGGACAGTCAATAATCACAAAATCATGATTTTGAATTTCACCCACGATGTCTTTCAAAATAGACGCCCGATCAGCCAGATTAGACAGCTCTATTTCAGCCCCAACCAAATCTCCTTTTGAAGGAATAAGACTCAGACCATGAATGCACGTAGGCATAATTGCTGAATCTATAAGCTTCCGTTCCATGAGACATTCGTAAATCGTCGCTTCTTTTGGTTCAACGGATACCCCGCTTGTGGCATTGGCCTGAGGATCTAAGTCAATCAGCAAAACCGCCTTGCCGAAAGTGGCCAAGGCGGCACTAATATTAATAGCTGATGTAGTTTTACCCACACCGCCCTTCTGATTCGCAATGGCTATAATACGCTTCACTCAGAATCTCACGATATGAAAAGGATGCGAAGAAATAACACAACCAATTGATTTACAAGACATTAAATTCCTTAAAACTAGTACTTTGTAATCATAAAAAGGCAAAGAGAAATAAATTCCTCCCCATTGTTCCACGTGGAACATAGAAAATGGGGCTGTTGAATAATTTGCGCTGATTCCATAAATCGTCGTTGGTAGAGCACCATTATCCTAAAAACGGCAGTTGGTAGGTACGCAACCCTTCGACACGCCCGCTCCGCAGGCTGCTCAGGGCGAACGGACACTTCGCCAATTGGGTGAGTGCTTCAGCGACCGTTCGTGCTGAGCCTGTCGAAGCATAAGCGGTGTTTCATCACAGCAACTGCCGTTTTTAGGATTATCAACTTGTGAAATGGCCCAAAAATCCCGCCACGCCATGAGCCTTGTCGAAGGGGAACGCCGCTTGTGACTTTTTGAGCATTACCCAAAATGCACAAGAATCAGCGCGCCAACTTTAGCACTGAAAGCACCCGCACTCCAAACCCAAATGGCAATTCATAGGGGATTTCTTTTTCTATGGCCATTCCTGGAAGCGTTTCAGAATTGTCGAGATTCGCAGAACGAAACACGACGAGCCTTCCATCTTCTTTTAAAATATTGCGTACATGTGGCATAATTTGACCAGGACTCACCGCTTTACTCACCGCCACATCCCATTTATCTTCCTCCAAGATCGAACGACATTCCTCTAATCTCTTCTGAAGAACTGATATGCCTGTTAACCCCAGCTTCCCAATAGCCGTGTGAAGAAAGGCGGCTTTATTTCCGCGTGGTTCCATTAAGGTGACACTCAAAGAAGGAAATGCCAACTTGAGAGGAATCCCTGGAAACCCGGCACCAGTACCAATATCAAGCATCGAAACCGATTGATTCTCAGGAAAAGCTAAAGATCCAGCTAGCGAATCCGCAAAAAGTAAAACTGCTTGCTCCTTTTCCG
>QJYE01000247.1 GCA_003235785.1 Nitrospirota bacterium | reverse complement strand
GAGGCCACAAAATACCACAGGCTGCACATCGCGATAGCCTGGCAATGGCTGAGAGGCCGGTCGTTTGGGGTCCGTAATGGTATCTCCGATTTTTGTGTCAGAGAGTTGCTTCATCCCGGCGCAAATATATCCCACCTCTCCTGGACCGAGTTGAGTAACTTTGGTCCGTTTGGGAGAAAAAATACCGACTTCCAGTACTTCAAATTCTCGTCCGCTGGACATCATTTTAATCATCATATTTTGACGAATGATGCCATCCATGATGCGAATTAAGACAATGGCACCCTGGTAATTGTCAAACCAGGAATCAAAAATTAAGGCCTTCAAAGGCTCATCAGTTGATCCTGTTGGCGCAGGAATAATGTCCACCAGTCCTTCAAGCACTTCTCGAACGCCGCGTCCGTCTTTTGCGCTTACGGGAAAGGCTTCATATTCGGTGAGACCCAAGACGTCACGAATTTGTGTTTTGACGCCTTCGACATCAGCGCTGGCTAAATCAATTTTATTAATGACAGGTATAATGACTAAATTGTTGGAAATGGCTAAATACGCGTTCGCAATCGTTTGTGCTTCGACTCCCTGGGTGGCGTCGATTAATAAGAGGGCGCCTTCGCAGGCGGCTAGACTCCGGGAAACCTCATAGGCAAAATCCACATGCCCGGGAGTATCGATCAAGTTAAACAGGTAATGTTCACCCTTAGAGGTTTTGAATTGAGTGGTCACCGCATGGGCTTTTATGGTAATCCCACGTTCACGCTCCAAATCCATGTCATCCAGATATTGCGCGCGAAATTCTCGTTGAGACACCGCTCCGGTTATTTCCAAAAACCGATCGGCCAGGGTCGATTTGCCGTGGTCAATGTGGGCAATAATGGAGAAATTTCTGATGTGGGTTTGAGGGAAGGTCTTACGCATTCGAAGTGCCTGTGATTGTAGTGAGCCTCTAAAAGGTTGTCAAAATTTATCGTCATTCTCTCAGCGAGGGCTCAAAAATTATGAAAAGGAAATTGCCCCCTACTGTCAAACAATTACAAAAAGATGCTCGCCGCTTTCTCTGGCACCCTTTTACCCAAATGCGGGAATGGGAGCAACAGCCACCTCTTATCATCAATCGAGGGAAAGGGGCGCTTGTGTATGATGTCGAAGGCAACGCCTATTTAGATGGGACCTCATCAATTTGGGTCAACCTTCATGGACATCGTCACCCCACCATCGATCAGGCCATTCGTCATCAGCTGACACAGATTGCTCATTCCACATTTTTGGGTCTTTCTCATCCTCCGGGGATTCAACTGGCGAAAGCCCTGATTCAATTAGCCCCCAGTGGACTCAAGAAAGTGTTCTTTTCCGATAATGGATCGACGGCTGTGGAGATTGCGATCAAAATGGCCCTTCAATATTGGCAACAATGCCCTTCGCCGCAACCTCGGAAAACGCAGTTTGTCCACCTGGGTTCCGCCTATCATGGCGATACGGTTGGGGGCATGAGTGTCAGTGACGTGGAATTGTTTCGAAAACCCTTTGCGGCTCTCCTGTTCCCTGGCCATCATGCCGTTGAGGCCCCGCATTGTTACCATTGTCCACTCACGTTGCAATTCCCGTCATGCCAGATGGCGTGTCTCGACCCATTAGACGCGCTTCTTCAAGAACGCCATGAAGAAATTGCCGGAGTCATTATTGAACCGATGGTTCAGGCCGTGGCCGGAATCATCCCCTCCCCACCAGGCTATCTGACGCGCGTTCAGGAATCTTGCCGACGCCATCACGTGCTCTTGATTGCCGATGAAGTGGCCACCGGATTTGGCCGAACCGGTCGGATGTTTGCTTGCGAGCATGAATCGATCAGTCCGGATATTATGGCCATTGCCAAAGGATTGACTGGCGGCTACCTTCCCTTAGCGGCGACTTTAACCACAGACGCTATCTACTCGGCCTTCCTGGGAGCCCCGCTGGAAGGGAAAACATTTTTTCATGGCCATAGTTATACGGGAAATCCGTTGGGCTGCGCGGCTGCCCTGGCCAATCTTTCCATTTTTAAAACGGAACGAACCTTGAGTCATGTTCAACGGCGCACACCAAAACTTGCGGTTTTCCTGAAAGCACTGGCTGACGATCCCTGGGTTGGAGATATCCGGCAATGCGGCTATATGGTGGGTATCGAGCTCATTCAGGACCGCCAGAAAAAAACGCCATTCCCTGTGGGTGATAGAATTGGGCACCAAGTAGCCATGGCCGCCAGAACTCTTGGACTGCTTATCAGGCCCATTAATCAGACGATGGTGTTGATGCCGCCTCTTTCTGCAACCATACAAGAGTTACAGCAAATGGTTGATATTCTCAAAATTGCCATTTCCCTTGTCCGCGCCTCAAAAAAATCTGAGGCGACATGCTCACAGTCGCCGTAGCCCTAAGGCCTACTTTTTGAGGCAAGATGCCGGAGA
>QJYE01000030.1 GCA_003235785.1 Nitrospirota bacterium | reverse complement strand
GCCCTCAGGATGACAAGCTATCGCAAATCCATCGCCCGTATTATTTGTTCGTCCAATTTCTGTTGCATTGGTAGGCCTCACGAGCAGATGAGCCAAGGGACGCCACTCTGAAATCCTCCTTATTACGGGACCCAATCGGCTAGGAAGATGTTGAATTCTCCTTTGGCGGTTGTATTGCGATCGGAAGACCATACGAGTTGTTTGCCATCCCGAGAAAACATGGGAAAGCTATTGAATTGGCCATTGAAGGTAATTTGTTCAGGCTTGGTGCCATCGTCGTTAATGATATGGAGATGGAACGATGGACGGCCTTGATGGTCTGCCGGTGTAGTGAGATTGGACGAATAAATAATGCGCTTGCCATCCGGCAGGAAGAATGGTGCAAAGTTGGATCGTCCATTTTTCGTAACTTGCGTCTTGTTTGATCCGTCTGCATTCATGATGAAGATTTCCAGGTTGGCGGGCTCAACCTGATTTTGTGCTAATAATTCCCGGTAGGCTTTCACGTCGGCCTCGGATTGAGGATGATGTGCACGATAGACAATTCGTTTGCTGTCTGGAGAAAAAAACGCTCCGCCATCATAGCCGACTTCTTCGGTTAATCGTTTGATATGGAGTCCATCGATATCCATCGAATAGATATCCAGGTCGCCATCGCGGACAGAGGTAAACACCACTGTTTTTCCGTTTGGGGCAATGGTGGCTTCTGCATCATACCCGGGCGCCGAGGTTAACCGTTGCAAATCTGTCCCGGCGATGTTCATGGAAAAAATTTCATAGTTATCGAGGGCCCATCGGTAGTGTTCAGTTTTTGGAAGTTTCGGCGGGCAGTGCGAACTGGTTAAATGGGTGGAAGAAAATAGGACTCGACGGTTGCCCGGAAAATAGTAGCTACATGTGGTGCCGCCCAGTCCGGTACTGACCCGGCGAACATTCGAGCCATCGAGGTTCATGGTATAGATCTGATAGCAGGACCGGAGCGTTTTGCCATCTGGCTCCAGGGTGGATTGATACACCAGGTTGTAGCCGTCGGGTGAAAAATAGGCTTCCGCATTTTTCCCGGAAAAGGTCAATTGCCGGATATTGGCTAAATGGGGTTCGGGTTGAGTTTCCGTGGTGGATGGAGGCTTTGGCTCTGCTGTCCATCCTGGGGAATATATGAAGAGGGAGAGCAGGGTCCCAATTGTCCATGCTGCGAGCGTATTGGTTCTGACATTCAAATCCATCGTTGTCCTTTCTACCTCCCTTCGTCCTTGCTTGCTGCGTCCCGCAGGCGCGACCAGTGCTTTCAAAAGAGGGGAATGATTAGAGCCCCGAATAATGAGGTTATGTAGTCTGTGAATGGCTCATGGTGCCGGGATAGTGAATTCACGAGCAGAGTGTACTGGTTGAAACATGCCGCGGGCAACAACTTTGCCCTGTTGGAAAACCACATAACTATCCCACCCATAAAAAAAGAGCAGGCGGGCAACAGGCGTGACGGCTTCGGGCGACAGGCCGAAAAAGAGCGAGACGGTGTGGGTCGAGAAGTCCGGATGGGAGCAGGTGATGAGAAATGCCATCTCCTGGCCTTCGAATGGCTGCTCCTCAATCGTGATACGTCCTGTTTCTATCTGGACATGTTTGTTGCACGTCGTCAACGTCTTTGATTCCAATAGCCGGCGGGCCGGAGTGCCGATGATGAGATAAGAGGCGGACTCTGTGATGGCCGGGGAATCGTCTTGCTGGATCTCGATATCAGTCTGTCCCTGGATTCGCTGCATGAGAGTCTGGAGGCTGCCTTCCTCTTCTTTCGAAGCGGTCTTGGCATGAATCAGTATACGACGACCATCGGTGTCCCAGCCATTCAGCATGGGAGGCAATTGTTCTCGTTGGAGCCGTAGGAGCCAATGGTGCTCCGGGTCAAGCGTGACGGTGGTTGGGATGTCTGGAACATTCAATGCGAACGGTTGTGTCGTGTGGTCCAGATTGAACGTGACGCTAAGGGTTGACCCGTTTTGGAGATTGACCTGGATGGGAAGTGGTATCGTGTACAGGCGATCTTTTTGGGAAATGGCTCCTGCTACAAACATGTGGCCTGGTTGAAGAGGATCTGGCTGAACGGAGAGGTTGTGAATCGTTACGGATGGGGCTCCTGATCGATCGATCCACTGCTGAAAAAACTCTGTCAGATCCTGTCCAGCAACCTGAGAGAACACACGTTCGAGATCTTTCCATTCACGGTATTGTCCCGTTCCCTCTTGAATAATGTGACGGATGCTTTTGAAAAAGAGGTCATCCCCAATTGTTTGCCTGAGCATGTGAAAGACCAACGCAGTTTTTTGATAGCCCACGGCATTATCGATACGGGTTTCTTTATGGTGGAACTGGCTGATGGGATAGTCCTTCCCGGGTGTCGCATAGAAATTGTATTCGTCCATCATCCGGCGACGGGTTTTCGTGGCAGCGATGAGGTTGCCCGTGGCTTCATCATAGTAATAATTAGCGAGATAGGTCGTGAGGCCTTCTACCCAATTGCCTTTGGCAAAGTCATTGAACACAGAATTCCCCAGCCACGAATGCACAATCTCATGACCAAGTGAATAGGGTTGTGTGTAGCCACGGCGCACAATACCTTGTCCAAGTAGCGTGAACGAGGGCATCCCTAATCCGCTTGGAAAAAAATTTTCTACGATGGCAAATTGGGTGAAAGGGTAGGGGCCCAAAAGATTGGTGTAGAAATCAAGATAGGTGGCGGTGGCTTCCAGATATTGTGGTGCCAAGGAAGCTTCGTCTGGAAACAGATAGGTCGCCAGTTGAATATCCCGCCACGGTTTTTTCTGGACAACGTAATGGTTTGCGGCTAGCGTCACGGCTTCAGTTGGAGCTTGAATGCTCCATTGACTGGTTCGCAGATTTTCTGTGACCACCGGCAAGGTTTCCTGCCCTTGGGTGATGGCCTGCCAATCAGCAGGGAGAGTGAGTGTCAAATCAAATGTGACGAAATGGTGTTCCCAGGTTGGATACCAATAGGTTTCGGATGTGAGGTAAATCCCTTGCGGTCCGATATGTCCATTGGTCTTATCCGGTCGCACAAAGCGCAGCCCTCCAGACTCTGTGGGTGAATCATCAATCTGACCATGGTAGATAATTGTCAGGCGGGGCGGTGAGCTTGATGGTGTCTGGAAAGAAGAGGTGCTCTCGATAACCCATTGTGTGAACATTGGGGAGTCCGAAGAATCGGCCATGACTTTTGAAATTGGAATCGCCTGTCCGTTCATCTCCACACGATCAATCGTGAGGTGTGAATGAAGGGCAAAGGTCAGTGGGGTCTGATTCAACAGACTGTGTGGTAAACGCAGGATGTCGGTGGCAATAAGTTGATGGGTGTCAGGGGCTAATTCAACAGTAAGGGTGTGGTGTATGGAAGGTTGTGTCGAAGATTCACATGTGTGGGGCGTGACCAGGCTTCCAACCATGAACCAGATGAGAAAAACCAGAGAGACCATATTATGCCGAAGGGGTTTCTTGGGCTAACAAGGCGTCGACGAAGGCGGAAGCGTTGAAATCTTGAAGGTCTTCTTCCTTCTCTCCGACGCCAATAAGCCGAAGGGGAAGATTGAGTTCTTCGACGATGGCGATCACCACGCCGCCCCTGGCCGTCCCATCCAACTTGGTGAGGGCTAAGCCAGTGACCCCAAGTGATTCATGAAATTGGCGAGCTTGCGCAATCGTATTTTGACCGAGTGTGCCATCTAAAACGAGCAATGTTTCGTGCGGGGCGCCAGGCATTTCCCGCTCAATGATTCGTTTTATTTTTTTCAATTCATCCATCAAATTGACTTTGGTATGGAGCCGCCCGGCAGTATCGATCAGTACGACATCCATGTTTCGCGCTTTGGCGGCAACGATGCCATCAAATACGACCGCGGCCGGATCTGACCCTTGCTTATGTTTAATCACATCGACGCCTGTTCGCGTTCCCCAAATATCGAGTTGTTCAATCGCGGCGGCACGAAACGTATCCCCTGCCACAAAGAGTGTCTTCAACCCATGCTGACTAAAACGATGCCCGAGCTTGGCGATGGTCGTCGTTTTCCCGACTCCATTAATGCCGATGGTTAAGAGCACAAAGGGTTTGGGTCCTCGACGAACGATTTCTTCCAATGGCTCCGTTTCGCCTTTTCGAAGAATATCGAGGAGAAGGGTATGGAGGACTTCAAGTGGTGTGGCCGATTGAAACCGGCCTGTTTTCGATTTGATTTCTTCAAGAAACCGCTGAACGGTTCGCACGCCGACATCGGCTTGCAGGAGACTGGCTTCGACATCTTCGATCGTGGCTGGATCGAGCTTTCCCCGGACCAAGCGACGCAAGGACCCTTGTACAGTTTGGCGTGTTTTGGCTAACCCGCCTTGAAGCCGTTGAATCCAGCTCATGATGTATATAAAGGGAAAACGTGCACGGGTGTCGAGTTATCCGATTGAGGCAAGCAGTGGAGGAACGGGAGAGAGCGTTTGGAAGATCGCTCGTTCCTTTCGTTGCATCCGTGTGGCTTCCCGTGGTGATTGTTCGTGGTCATAACCCAGAAGATGCAATGTTCCATGAATCAAGAGACGAAGTATCTCCTGGTTAGCTGTGTTTCCGAATCTGGATGCTTGCTCAATCGCAATGGGCAGGCAAACGACCACATCTCCCAGAAAAATTTCTTGTTGCTCTCCCATGCTTTCCATTGGGAAGGCGAGCACATCGGTTGGGTAATCGCGCTCTCGATATTTGCGGTTTAAACTGCGCATCCGTGTTTTGCCGACCAATGAGAGGCTCAACTGGGCCGTGGGGTATCCCGCTTGTTCTAATATGGTTTGTGTGACACGTTGAATTGTTCTGGCGCGGACAGAAATACTTCGAAGATGGGTGCGGAACCAAATGGCCATCGGGCATTAGCCCCTCGGCCCTTGGCCGTTCGTGGTTGATCCCGACTCATACTCAAATCGATCATACGCCTTAATGATGGCTTTGACCAGTCGATGGCGGACCACATCCTGTTCGGTAAAGTAGACGAATTGAATGCCTTCAATATTGACGAGAATTTCTGCAATTTGTGTTAAGCCGGATTTTTGAGAATCCGGCAGATCGATTTGTGTGATATCTCCCGTGACAATGGCTTTCGAATTCATCCCGAGGCGTGTCAAAAACATTTTCATCTGTTCAGTCGTGGCGTTTTGGGCTTCATCCAGAATGACAAAGGCATCATCCAGCGTTCTCCCGCGCATAAAGGCCAAGGGCGCTATTTCAATTTCCCCACGCTCAATGAGACGATTGGCGCGTTCAATATCCATCATGCTGTAGAGGGCATCGTATAGGGGCCGTAAATAGGGATGGACCTTGGCAAATAAATCACCAGGGAGAAATCCCAGGTGTTCGCCGGCTTCCACTGCTGGGCGTGCCAAAATAATGCGGTGCACGTGTTTCTGATTCAGTGCGGCTAAGGCCATGGCCATGGCCAAATAGGTTTTTCCGGTTCCCGCAGGGCCAATGGCAATGATCAGGTCGGACTGCTTAATGGCTTGAAGGTAGGCTTGTTGCGTGGGTGTTTTGGGATTGACAGTTCCCTTGCTGGTGGAAAGATTCGTGGTCGAAAAGGTATAGGGCTTCAGTGGAACATCGCGTTGTGTTTCCGTTGCCCGGATGGCCCGGGAAATATCTGCGGGTGTTAATTCGTGATAGGTCCGGGTCCAATTGCCTAATTCTTGTAAAATATGTTCGGCTCGCTTGATCGATTCAGGCTGTCCATCGAGGGTGATCTCATCTCCACGGGCGGCCATCTGGACCTTCAGCTCGTCTTCGATCATTTTGAGGTGGAGGTCATTGGGGCCGAATAAATTCGCTAAATCAACCCCTTCTCGTAGTTTAATTTTTCTCACAGAATCGGGGAATCACCTTCCTGAAATGCGACGCATGAACGAATGTTGAACTGGTAGGCATTCTAGCAAAGGCTCTAACATGCCTCAAGGAAAGATCAATCGTGTCAGCGTTTCTTTTGACAGGATGGACAAAAGAATGAACTGCGTTCTTTTTGGAGACGGGTAATGAGGGTTGAGCAGCCATGCAGGCAAGGCCTGCCGTCTTGTTGATACACCTGATGGGCCTCCTGAAAGTGGCCCCGGGAGCCATCGGGCGCTCGAAAGTCTCGAATGGAAGATCCTCCGGCTTCAATCGCTTCGCGCAAGACGGTTTGCATGGTGTGGTGGAGCCGTTGGCAGGATGTACGGCGAAGCTGATGGCCTTGCGCAGAGGGGTGGATATTGGCGCGAAACAGTATTTCGTTTGCGTAGATGTTGCCAATGCCTGCCAGCCGATGTTGATTCAGGAAGAACGGTTTTAATTGCCCACGAGTTGTGTGAAGCAGTTGGACAAAGGCCTCTTGGGTGATTGTCAGGGCATCAGGTCCAAATCGACGTTGCCTGAAGGCTTCCAGGCCTGATGGGTCAAAGAGCCAGATTCGACCAAATCGGCGAGGGTTCCAATAATGCAATTCACTCGTTTTGGTCCCGGACAATGTGATGTGGCAATGAATGTGTTGTGGCGAGGCTGCCAGGTTCGCGTGAAAAAACCAGAGCCCTGTCATGCCTAATTCCGAAAGGAGATACCGGGTGTCCTGAGAATGTTGGCAGGTGAAGACCACGCATTTTCCCATTCGATGGACATGGGTAATTGTGGCATGACGAAACCAGGGAATGAGATCATGACCCGTTCGAACAATGTCGGAACGATGAATGGAGACTGTCTCAATGGTGGCCCCAAGAATTTGAGGCTTGAGGTGTTGGAGTACCACTTCGACTTCTGGGAGTTCAGGCATAAGAATAGGTATTTGACCCGTGACGTGTTGAAGAAATGAGGTAACTTAAGCGCCCAGGGTGAAGGTTCTCTGAAGTGATTCAAGACGAGTTGTAGCAGATTCCCCATGAAATCTGGAAATGTTTTATTTTTGCTCAGAGAGCGGACCGGCCATGTAGTCACTACGTAGGTGGAAAGCCTCATGAACGTGGTACATTCGAGGGCACCTGACCGTTCATGAAAAGGGTTAGCGATTCGGGCGGCTCAGAGCCGGAGATTTCATTTTCAGTTGCTTGATTACGCGAGCCAAATGGGGAAGGGGAGTTGTTCCCGGACGTTTTTGGGTGACAAGTGCTTGTGCCTCTTGAAAGGAAAGCCCATGCCTGCAGCAGAGGTACGCCATGATGAGAGAAGGCGAACGACCCAAGCCCACTCGACAGGCAACCAGAATGTGGTGCGTTGGTAGGTGCCGAACGAGCCAGTCAACACCCATTTTTAGGTCGATGATGTCTGGCTCGGTATATTCTTTGAGGGGTAATCGAGCAAAGACGATGTTGGGTGGTGGGGAGAGTGGTACCTCCAATGCGGTCCAGAAAACGGCGCTAATGAAGGGTGGGGGAGATTCGGCATCCGCCTGCTCTCCAATATAGAGTTGATGGTCAACATAGCTGATCATAATAGGTATATTGTCGGCACCAATAAGGGCAAACACAAGGCCACTGAGCCAACGCACGTTATGCCCTCCTAACTTCTCTTCCTCCATCAGTCCAAGTCACCCTAGTTGCGGGGGGGTCCCAGGACACCTATACTATGGAGAGGAAGAGGTTTTGTGAGAAAAGCCGGGGAAAACAAATGGTACAATTAAGTGTCAAAGAGGTCGAAGCGCGATTAGGGGAAGTAAAGTGTGCTATTTGCAAGGGTAATTCCTTTGGAATTGATTCCAGGACTGTGGCAAGCGGAGATGGAGAATGGAAAGGGATTTGTCGAGGGTGTTTTTATACCTTTCCCGTCCATACGGATATGGAATTTTACCTACAAACACAGCCGGATATTCCCTATCACCTCAAAGAAATTGCCTGCCAATCCTGCCGACATCGCGGGGTATCATTGGATTTTAGGGCTGTGCTCTCTGTTCGTGAATCCGTCTATTTTGTGACCTGTCCAAGTTGTCACCATAAGTTTCC
>QJYE01000342.1 GCA_003235785.1 Nitrospirota bacterium | reverse complement strand
GAAAGAGTCGGGGGTCTAGTAGAGTTGAGCACAAATTCCACACACCGACAGTGGCTTCAACTAAAGAGGCAGGTCAGCTTTTTTGCGGAATTTGAAGATCAGGGGTAGGAGGCTTCGATGGTGCTGCTGAGGCCGCCGCGGGCGGTGAATTCGCCAATGACGGTGGCGGAGACGGGTTTGCAGGCTTTGACAACATCGGCCAATATTTTGTTGACCGCGTTTTCATAGAAGATCCCGAGATTGCGGTACCCATGAATATAGACTTTAAGTGACTTGAGCTCCAGGCAATGTTGATCCGGGACGTACGTCAGTTCGATGGTTCCAAAATCTGGCAAGCCGGTCTTGGGACAAATGGCCGTGTATTCCGGAATTTCAATGGTAATTTGGTATCCAGGAAATTGGTTGGGCCAGGTTTCCAATCGAGGGAGCTTGGCGGTCAGGCCGCTTTTGGCATGCTGTTCGGTGTAACTGGATTTCGAGGGTCGTTTTGTGGGTGCCATTTTGGTGTGGTTCCGAAGGGCATTAATAACGGGAAAACGCTAGTCTACTCTTTTAGGAATTTTTCCTGCAACTGACTTCTGCGGTTTTCTTGAGAATCCCCTACCACGGGGCTATAATCCCTGCCTTGTTCGGCAGCCGTCTTGCCTCTGACTCTGCGGGTGCCGGTGTTATCCATCATTTCCTTAGGTCTACCCAGATCGCCAACATTCTGCTGAGAGGTCGCCTTGTTTGAGTGCTGAGGCGAGCGACAGAATTTTGTGATGCGTTGAATTGATGACTATGATTGAAGCTGATGATTTTGTAAAAGGGCTGCAAGGGATTGGATTCGATTTTTTCACGGGAGTGCCGGACACGATTCTTGGCGGCATTATTGCGCACTTAACCGAAGAGCGGATGTATACTCCCGCTGTCCGTGAAGATGAAGCCGTGGCCATGGCGGCGGGAGCGTATTTTGGTGGGAAAATTCCGGCTGTGCTTATGCAAAACTCGGGATTAGGGAATGCGCTGAATGTGTTGGAATCCCTTAATCTCATTTATCAAATTCCCTGTCTTCTGTTGGTCTCTTGGCGTGGGTTTGAAGGGAAAGATGCCCCTGAGCATTTGGTGATGGGTGAGACGATGACCAAGCTATTGGATATCGTCAAAATTCCTCACCGGACGTTGGCCGTGGAGACTATCACCGATGATCTCCAATGGACCGCCAAAACCTTTATGGAGAAGCGCATTCCCGTCGCGCTGCTTTTGAAGAAGGGCATTGTGAAAACGGTGCAGCCATGAAAGAAGTGAAAAGGAAAAAGTGAGAAGTATGAGAGAAAAGCATCTTCGTTTATTTCCACACGTTCGCTGTCTGTTGGCTCTACCTATTTTCACTTCTCACATTTTCCTTATAAAGAGGATCTCACATGATTGGTCCTGAAGAAGGCGTGATGCAAAGTCGGGCGCAGGCGATGGCGGCGATTTTTGAATTGCTGACCGATCAACCTCTTATTGTGTGTAATGGATTTCCTTCCCGTGAGGCGTGCAAGCTTCGTGATAGGGACCAGAATTTTTATATGATCGGGTCCATGGGGGCCACTGCTGGCATCGGGCTAGGCTTGGCCTTAGCACAGCCGGAGAAAACTGTAGTAGTGTTTGATGGTGATGGCAATGTTCTGATGAGTTTGGGAACCCTGGCGACGATTGGTGCTCTCAAACCGAAGAATTTGATTCATGTGGTGTTTGATAACGAAGTGTATGGGACGACAGGCAATCAACCGACTTACTCGCGGGTGGTGGGATTAGATAAAATGGCTAAAGCGGCCGGATATGCAAATGTGGAGCGGGTGTGGGAAAAGGAAGACATCGTCTATGAATTTAAGGCGATGCTCGCGGATGCCGGGCCAAGTTTTTTGTTGATCAAAGTGAATGAGCAATTGGAAGAGGCCGATCGCATAGCACTGACGCCATCGGAAATGACCAAGCGATTTAAGCAGAGCCTGTCGTAAGTCCTAACGATTTGTACGAAATTATGACCAAAAAGGAATTGAATAGATGATCTTATTAAACCCGGGTCCGGTGAATGTGTCTGATCGTGTGCGACAGGCCTTGCTTCACCCGGATATTTGTCATCGGGAATCGGAATGTTCGGAGTTGATTCATGATATTCGCCAAAAATTGCTGAAAGCCTTTGTTCCTGGGGAGGAAGACGAGTATACGGCAATTATCCTGACGGGCTCTGGCACAGCAGCGGTCGAAGCGGCCCTGCTGTCCAGTTTGCCCTTGGGCAAGCGGGCGATGGTTATTACTAATGGTGTGTACGGCGATCGCCTGTCGGCCATAATCAAAATGCATCGGTTAGGTGTCCCTGATATGAAATATGATTGGGGCGTGACACCGGACATTAAGATGATTGAGCTGGCTATGATCCAACATCCTGAGGTGTATACCGTGGCCATGGTGCATCATGA
>QJYE01000032.1 GCA_003235785.1 Nitrospirota bacterium | reverse complement strand
CCAGGATTGGCAGGTGTGAATTTTTTGCCGCAACTCCGCCGGCTTGGACAAATCAATGGCCTGTTCAAAATAGGCCGCCACGAAATCTTCCGTCATTTCAATGCGTTCGGCAAATCCTTCAGCGATCAGTTTTCGACGATATTTTGAGGTGGTTTGTTGGAGGAAAAATTTTACCTGTTTGGCTAATTCATCGCCGCCTAAGTCTTCAGCTGTGCCATCGGACAGCATACTTTTCATGTCGTCCAAATCATATCCGGCGACACAGACCAGCCGGCCATCAGGCATGATCTCCAAGAGCCAATCTTCGTCCGGCAACGATAAGGTCAACGGCTCAGTTTCCTCAGATTCGAACCATCCGGGAATGTCCGAGAGGAGCAACGATCGTGCAACGGCCCAATGGGGAGAAATAGATGAGGTCTCACTCATGAGGGGTTTCAGTCGCGACGGCAAGACGGGTTAATAAGGTTTGAAGCCGCTTCGTATTTTCAGCCAATTTTGGCAGTTGATATTTTTCATCAACCTGTACGACTTTTTGGAGATACTGAACGGCTTTCTTCCATTCCCCTTGTGCTTCATGGCAATTGGCCAGAACATACCAGGCCCCGCCCATTCGTAATTCATCCTTGAGGCGTCGAGCGACATCCAAACTCGTCAACGTACAGGACTGCGCTTCATCAAACCGGCCCTGGCTCAAATACAACCGCGCCATCATGCGAAAGACATCTGCCTGGCCGGCATCATTGCCCACGCGACGCATCAAGATGAGTGATTCTTGATAATAGGCCAAGGCTTCGGCTTCTTGATCGGTTTCTCGGGCGACCAGGCCTAAGTCAGAGAGCACCACAGCCTTTCCGGCGTCGTCGGATAGAAGGTTCATGAGATCCAGTGCTTCTAGATAATAGGCACGGGCACGATCCCATTCTCCTGCATCAGCCGACAAATTCCCTAAATTAGCCAACGTGGTACTAATGCCTCGATCTTCGCCAAGAATTTTTTGCAGTTCGAGAACCTCCGTGTAATAGGCACGGGCTTGTTCGCGCCGTCCACTGACCGCGCAGATATTACCGAGATTGCCTAAGGTCGTGGCCAAGGCTCGTTGATCTCCATTTTTGCGATCCACCTCCAGCGCCTGGGAGTAGCATTGAAAGGCCTCCGTATAGAAGCCCTTCGAGAAATGTTGATTCCCTAGTAAATTGAGATCGGCGGATTGGGACCATGCCATCGCCAATCACTCGCAACCAGGCTGGGAAGAATACGAGCCCATGAGAAAGGAGGATTTCATCGCAGATCGTTATGCCTCCGCTAGCATCTGATCAAGGACAGGTTTCGCTCCGGTCACCAGAGACGTGCCATCACCCACCAAAAGACTGTCAAAGTTATACTTTAATAATCGACGCAATCCTTCACGAGCTTGAACAATATCAGCATATTTCTCAGCAGGGAGGAGACGTAAGGTTCCTGGAGGATGGGCAATGATCGCATCACCCACGATGAGAATGCCTTTCCCCGTATCTAAAAATAACGCGCTTTCGCCAGGAGACTTTTGATGCGCCAATTGGATGACCCAAATACCACCGGGCAACAATTCTCCATCTTTAAAGGTCTTATCAATGGTGAGCGCCATTTCTGGGGCATCTAATTCCGGGGCCATGACGGTGCACTGAAATTCTTCTCGCAACTGACCAGCTTCCCGGACATGATCTCGATTGGTCAGAATAATATAATCGACAGGACCGCCCTGGCGAGCCAACGCCATTTGTTTGGCATTCATTGGAGGGGGGTCGACCAGTATTCGATGTTCCCCTACCGTCAATAAATGTCCATTGAAATTGAACTGTTTTTCCTCTGAAAACCACGACCATTCCCAAATATTGGGGAGCAGGGCTTTCATAAGGCCCCGATTGTTTCTTGGAGCAGGGCGGTGGTCTTCTGTTGCACCGAGGAGACTTCTGGAAGGTCCAGAATATCGTCTTCATGCACGGTAAGAAATTTCCGATTTCCCGCTTTGGTAAGGGAAATGAGAAACAGACTGCGTGAGGGAGTCGTTGGAATCACGACTTCGACCGTGGGATCCACAGCAGCGACCAATTCAAGAAACTTTTGTTTGCCGTCTTCTAATTCATCCATGACGTTCCGATCATTGTGCGTCAATAAACACGAACTACATTGAGGAAGACCCGGGTGAGGCTAAGAGCTTTTCCACTTCCTGCAAAATCATCTCATGCCCTGCCAAGGTCCCATCTGTGAAAAAGTTGCCCACGCGTTGCCACCGGATGACACCCTGTTGGTCAATCACATAGACGTTAGGAATAAATTTTCCACCCCCATAAAGCTTGTCCGTGAGTTGTTGCGGGTCTAATAAATATGGGTAGGTGACTTTGACCGGAAATGTTTGCACAAACTCAGCCACGTCCGCTTTGGAATCACCGGAAGAATTCACCCCCACCACCGCAACGGGTT
>QJYE01000234.1 GCA_003235785.1 Nitrospirota bacterium | reverse complement strand
AACAAGACGCACCCCGGTAAAAGGAGACATTGATTACGCTAGCTCTCTTCCGCTTTCATTCAAACAACGCAAGACACCCCTCAGTTTGCTGAGGGGAGAGTCACGGACTAGTTTCTGAGGTCATTTAGACAAATTCATAATTTAAGCTTGAATCATTTAGAATTTGAATATAAGCTGCCATACATGGAATGGCTGAACTACCACCACCTTCAATACTTCTGGGTGATTGCCCGTGAAGGAAGCATGAAGCGGGCGTGTGAAGAACTCAATTTATCCCAACCGGCCTTAAGCGCCCAGCTTCGGGTGCTGGAGGATTCCTTGGGAGAAAAACTATTTGATCGCGTGGGGCGGACATTGGTATTGACCGAGGTGGGACAGGTGGCCTATCGATATGCTCAAGAGATTTTTTCTCTTGGTCAGGAATTCACCAACGTCATTAAAGGTCGGCCCAGTCTTCGTCCTGTGAAATTGGTGGTGGGAATTGCTGAAGTCGTTCCAAAAATGGTCGCCTATAAGCTCTTGAAATCTGTTTTTGCCCTACCTGAGCCTGTGCAAATTGTTTGCTGGGAAGGTCGCTTTGATCGTTTGCTGGGAGAATTGGCGTTGCATTCTCTGGATATTGTCCTTGCTGATACAGCCATTCCATCCACCGTCAGGATTCAGGGGCATAGTCACCTACTCGGTGAATCAGGGGTGTCGTTATTTGCTTCCCCAAAAATTGCGCAGAAGTATCGCAAGAATTACCCGAAATCCCTTGATGGAGCCCCTTTTCTGCTTCCGACCAGTAATGCCATGCTCCGTCGAGGAATGGATGAATGGTTCTCACGGAACGGAATTACCCCAAGATTGGTGGGAGAATTTGAAGATGGGGCCACCATGAAAGCCTTTGCTCATGCGGGAAAAGGAATTTTCCCAGGATCATCCGTGGCGGAAAAAGAAATTAAGCGGCAATATCTCGTTCAAAAAATTGGTGTTATTCAAGGAGTTCGGGAGCAGTTTTATGCTATTTCCGCTGAACGCCGCCTGAAGCATCCCGGGGTATTAGCCATCATGGACTCCGCGCAAAAAAGAATCTTCCCAACTTCCGGGTCCTGACAAGAAATGTCTGCCTGCCAAGGGGATTCCCCCCATGGCTAATATTCATCGTTCTTTTCCAAGCGCAAATACGCCAACAAACACGTTGGGCGCCTGAGGCATCTGGGCTGTTCAAAAAAGCTCATCCAGTCCGTCCTGAGCTATGCCGAAGCGAAGGCCGCAGTATTGCTTGCGGCCTCCCCTAAGGGGCGACCGTTGTTTGCGCGCGGAGCGTACTGCCAGTACCTGAGCACGGAATACTGGGGAGAACGCCGCCTTGCTTATTCCATCCTGAAAAGGTGGGACATTTGTTTTCAACAACCCTCTTAGGATTCCGAACCGACCTGGGAGGATAGCTTTCCTTGTCCATCGTGCCACTTTCCCGCTAACTTCATGACAGCCTGGTCAAGGGCCTCATCCATTGCCACCATCCTCAGCGTTTCAAGGGCCCTTTCCTCCTCAGGGTAAATCGGGTTGGTCCTATCAGATCCCCTGACCCGGGGATACCGGTTGGAGGCAAGCGGCACATCCAGCTGTTCCAGGGTGGCATACGATTTTCCCTGTGCCTGCAGCAACAATTTTCCGGATTCGAGATCCAGTAGACCTAATTCAACTGTCGCATGATTTTCAATCTGATTACCGTTCAACATGCTGACCTCCGGAAGAAGGTCGAGTTGAGCAGGACCCTTCACCTCCTGGGAAGTCGGCAGAACGAGCAAGACCACTTCGATCTCGGAATTCTCTCTCACTCCCCTAAATCCCTTCAGGAGAGTCGCCCGATCTCCAGATGGAATTTCATTCAAACGAACGACCTCCTGCATTGAAACGGGAATGAGGGCTTCCACTTTTTGATTCACCCTGGCCGCAAACTGTGGCCAGGTGCTTTCAGTAATCCCCAGTGGTTCATGTGGGGGGTCGGCATGTAAGACGATGGCCATACCTACGGCCAGTCGGTTTTCAGAGTGGATCGAAAGCCTTCTTTGAATGACATCAGTATTAGGAGGCACACTTTCAAAATGTGTCTGAAGGCGATGAGGAGTGGGGCTGCTACACCCACTCATCAGAGATATCAAAATTATTATGAGTAGAAAGTCTATTAACAATACCGAAAGAAATAGTTTTTTGGAAGACTGAGAATTTGTTTCAAGGATTAAAATGGTAGCTCTTTCACTTTGTTTGGCTTGGTGATATGTCCTCATGGGTATGTCTCCTTAAAAATGGAGAAGCAGTTTCTGACACAAGATTAGAAAGTTCATGGAATGCAACAACCAATTCTTTCATTGAGGAGGAATTGGGAGAACGGTCAAAGGCATCCGTACTCCCAACCTCTTCTACATTAGGCAAGAGTCCAGTCCACTTCATCTGCCGCCGTGTTTACCTTACTGGC
>QJYE01000051.1 GCA_003235785.1 Nitrospirota bacterium | reverse complement strand
AGCAGTAGGGGACGAAGGAGGCTTTGCTCCGGCGGTGCGTTCGAATGAAGAGGCCTTAGACAATATTTTGCAGGCTATTGAGAAAGCGGGCTATAAGCCTGGACGTGACGTGGTATTGGCCTTAGATGCGGCAGCCAGTGAGTTTTTTGACAAAAAGGCCTATCATTTGAAAGCCGGATCTGATCAGAAGAAGTCTTCAGCCGACATGGTGGCCTATTACGCGCAGTTAGTGAATAATTATCCAATTGTGTCGATTGAAGATGGATTGGATGAAAGCGATTGGAAAGGCTGGAGTCTGTTAACAAAAGAGCTAGGTGATCGCGTTCAGCTGGTCGGGGATGATTTATTTGTGACGAATGTGGACTTCTTAGGTCGTGGCATTCGTGAAGGGATCGGGAATGCGATCTTGATTAAAGTAAATCAAATTGGCACGTTAACGGAAACCATTGAAGCGATGCGGATGGCACAGCAGGCGGGCTATGGGGTGATTGTCTCGCATCGATCAGGGGAAACAGAGGATACGACGATTGCAGATTTGGCCGTGGGCCTCAATGCCGGGCAAATCAAAACCGGGTCGTTGTCGCGGACCGATCGTTTGGCCAAATATAACCAACTTCTTCGCATTGAAGAAATGCTCGGCGCTTCCGCCATATTTCGTGGCCGAGGTGCGTTGCCCGTTCACGTGAAGACCTAACCGGTGCGGCCCAATAATAAAAAACATGTCTCACAAGGATTTTGGGGGGATCTCTTTGATCGCCTTCCATTTGTCGCGGTCTTTTTAATCATGAGTGTGTTGACGGGGATGATGTTTTTTAATGCTGATGGGTTGCCGCTCTATTTTCAGGTGCGAGAGAACCGGCAACAGTTGGTCCAACAGATTCAGCAATTGGAATATATCAATGCCTCTATGCAAGAGGATATTACCCGTATTCAACGCGACCCTCAGCGTTTAGAAGAATTAGCCCGCAATCGATTGGGTATGGTCCGTCCTGGCGAAAAGGTATTTCAGTTTGTGGAGCCGGCTCCTTCCTCCGTGACGGCCAGGCGCTAAGCACCACATCTTGCCGTCCCTCTTCTTTTATACACCGTGCGTTTCTTGTAGGATGATGATCGTCCTCCCGTAGGCTTCCCAACTATGAAATCTGGTCAACTCGCCATTCTTGGTCGTCCGAATGTGGGCAAGTCCACCTTGCTCAATGCCTTGGTGCGTGAAAAAATTGCGATTGTTTCTGATAAACCCCAGACGACCAGAATGCCGATTTTGGGTGTGGGTCATTATCCTGAAGGACAACTTGTGTTGGTAGATACGCCAGGTCTCCACACGCCACATCATCGACTCAACGCACAAATGGTACAAGCCGCGTTAGGAACCTTGATGGATTCTGATGTGGTCTATGTCCTCCTGGATAGTCAGGTGCCTCCGGGACCGGGGGATCAATTTGTGATTGATCAAGTGACCCAGGCGAATAAGGAGCGACCCTTTCGTGCGGTTTTTCTGTTATTGACTAAATCGGATGTGGTGGCCAAGTCCCGCTTGCTCCCACTAATTGAGCAATGCCGAACGCGCTACCCATGGACGGAAATTGTTCCCATTTCCGCAAAAACCGGGCTGAATGTGCCTCGACTGGTTGAGTTGACGTTTGCCTGTTTGGAAGATGCTTCCACCTTACAGTATGAGGAAGATTATTTAACGTCTCAATCGATGCGGCAAATGGCAGGGGAGATTATCCGTGAGAAGGTCTTGGCCTCGACGCGCGCAGAATTGCCGTATGCGGTAGGAGTCTTCATTGAGGAGTTTCAAGAAACCAAAAAGCTGACCACTATTCATGCCGTGATTTTGGTCGATAAGGCCAGTCAAAAGGGAATTGTGATTGGGAAGGGCGGACTGCGACTCAAGGATGTTGGGCAGCAGGCCCGGGAAGATATGGAGCGACTCTTTGGCATGAAAATTTTCCTCAAAATGTGGGTCAAGGTTCAGGAAGGATGGCGGGATGACCCCAGAATCCTCACGGACTTAGGGTATGGTCTATAAAACTATGCGATCTCAGGATGATTCGGGTCATCTTATGAGAGCGTTACAATGCCGTTAGTACGAACCCGAGGCATCATTATTCGAAGCCAGCGATGGGGTGATGCGGATCGAATTGTCACCATCTATTCCCCCAATCTTGGGAAAATTCGAGGCGTGGCGCGTGGCGCCCGCCGCATGAAGACTCGATTCGGTGGGGTGCTTGAACCCTTTGGCCTCGTCGAGATGACATTCTTTCAAAAAACAGCTGAAGCCTTAGGGCAGATCAGTCAGATTGATCTGGTTTCGAGCTTTTCAGCCATTCGTGAAAATTTAACCGTCATGACCGCAGCTGCCAGGATGGTACGAATGGTCGAGGCCATCACCGTGGATCGTGACCCAAATTACGAAATGTTTGTGGCCCTGGTTCATGGATTGGAATCGTTGTCTCCAGAAAC
>QJYE01000080.1 GCA_003235785.1 Nitrospirota bacterium | reverse complement strand
GGAATCGGTCGTTTGCAGAGCCGTGAGGCAGCCCCACATTCATCGCTGGCGGAAGATTTCTTTTGTTCGTCGCCCATAAAAGGCCAAAAGAAATTTCAAAAAAATTTTTAAAACGTCAAAAATTTCAAAAAATCTTAAGTCTGGAAAATCCTTTCCCGATAGGGGCATGTAGCGGAATTTACCATGTCATGTGTCCCTTGTTGGTCCAGGTGGTTCACGATGAAAACAAAAAGTACGAAACGCCGGAAGAAAAAAGAGGGGAATATGGAAGAAGCCAAAGTTGAAGAAGCACAAAGTGAAAAGGCGTTAGCCGCAGATTCAATATTGAAGCCGATTGGGGATCTTACCATTTTTGAAGCCAGTCAGTTTCATGAAGACCTAAATGTACTTCATGGCCAAGTGGGACCCTTGGAGTTGAATTTATCGGAAGTCGGTCGTATGGATTCTTCGTGCATGCAGTTAATTGTGGCGGCCACTCGTAACGGGCGACTAACCTTGACGGGTTATTCAAATCAAATACGAGAACGTTTTGAGCAAATAGGATTTGTCAAATTTCTTCCGACTGAACAAAGCGTAAGGTAAACAAGGTATGACTATGAAACCATTCCTCAGTGGTGTGACCTTCAACTATGAGGTGAAGCGTGTCGATTGAATGGATTGTGTGGGGAGCCCTCCTCATCGTGAGTGGTGGGGGTGGGTATGTGTTGGGTAAACGAACAGGAGACAAGCGAATAGCGGGTCTCGAAAGGCAATTACAGGAATCAGTCAGACTGCGGGAGACGGCCCATAAAAAATGGAAGGAGTTCTGTACCTGTCTGGCGCCTACATTCCCGGTCTTCGTTGGACAATTAAAGGCGGTGATTCAGGAAACTGAACAGGCTGCGTCTGGGTTGATTCATCGGTTTCAGAAAATCTCTCAACAAGCCCGGGAATCGGCACTCGAGACGGAAACCATATTGAGCATGGGTGAGGGCGATGGATCCGGGAAAGACATGAGTGTGGAAGGAATACTCAATAATACCAAGGCCACCATGCAAATGTTTGTGGATCAAGTGACGCAAACCGCGACGGTGACGGTTTCTACGGTTGGAGTGATGGAAGAGGCCGTAGATACCACGTCACGGATCTCGGAAGTGGTGGAAGAAGTCGAATTCATCGCGGATCAAACACGATTACTTGCCTTGAATGCGGCGATTGAAGCGGCGCGGGCCGGGGAGCATGGGCGGGGGTTTGCGGTGGTGGCCGATGAAGTGACCAAGCTGGCCAATCGATCTGCACAGGCTGCTGAACAAATTCGGGCATTGGCCACGGCAGTGAAGGGGACGACAGAGTCCGCCATGGCTGAGCTCCAAGTTTTGGCGGGCTTGGATCTTTCCTCGACCCTACATGCGCAAGAAAAAATCATGGAAATGACCGAGGTGATGGTGGCCAAGAATGCTGCCCTCAAAAATAGTGTGGGCCAAAATTCAGGTCGTGCTAAGGAACTGAGTCAAGATATTGGCCAGATTGTCATGGCCATGCAGTTTCAGGATATTACTCGACAGAAACTGGAACATGTCTATCAACCCTTGGAACGTATTTATGCCCCGTTGCAGGCAGTGATAGAAGGCAGAACTGGGGAAGACATGATGTCAGAGGTGATCCAGGAACTGCGGAATCTCGAGCATAGTTATACGATGGAATCGGAACGGCTCACAATCGAAGCCGCCCATGCCGGGAAAGAGGCTGTCCTGGTGGGAACCTGCGGGGATGACGAAGGCGATGCTGTCACCTTGTTCTGAGGACAGTAAGGAGTGAGTAGTAAATAGTAAGGAGTGAATATTGAGGACGGGAAAAAGCTAACAATGATGTTTCAACCTGCTCCTGACGCCTCACTCCTTACTTCAAGAATGAATTAAGCTATGCAACTGACAAGCAACCCGACAAAAGAGAGGGAAGACCATGGGTAAGACTGTACTCGTAGTTGATGATTCCGTTTCCATGCGGCAAATGGTGAGTTTCACGTTAGCCGGGGCAGGATATGAAGTCGTAGAGGCCGGCGATGGGAAAGAAGCTGTTGATAAATTAAATGCTGGGGCCAAGCCTAATTTAGTTATTACGGATCTGAACATGCCCAACATGGATGGCATTTCACTCATTAAAGCGATCCGGGGAATGAGTGCACATAAATTTACCCCGATTTTGATGCTCACCACCGAATCTTCGGATGACAAAAAGAAAGAAGGGCAGGGGGCAGGCGCCACCGGATGGGTCGTCAAGCCCTTCAACCCCGAACAAATGCTTGCCACCATCAAGAAAGTGCTTCCTGGGTGAGCAAGTGAAACGTGAAAAGTGAGATGGGAAAAGTTATAAGTGAGAAGGAGAAAGTAAGGTATGGAACTTAGAAAAAGTGCAGATCATGCAACATTTTCTCTTTTTACTTTTCCCTTTTAACTTGTTGGGTGAATAAACCACATAAAAATTTGACGG
>QJYE01000540.1 GCA_003235785.1 Nitrospirota bacterium | reverse complement strand
GCGGGCGATCCACACACCCTCGTGTTTGGAAAGCCCAACGAAATCTGGTTTACCGTCCAACAAGGAAACTATGTCGGACATGTGGCCATGGATACGGGAAACATTCTCCTCACCCCCCTACTCACACCGAACGCCCGTCCCTATGGCATCGTCATGGATGCCGCATACCAACCTTGGTTCACGCAATTCGGCACGAATAAGCTTGGAACCATAGATTCGACGACAAAATCAGTGATTGAAATTACACTGCCTCGCAAAGCGGCACGGCCAAGGCGATTGGCCATCACGTCTGACCAAGCAGTCTGGTACGTGGACTATGCGGAAGGCTATCTGGGCAAGTTCATCCCCACCACGCTCAAGGTGGAAGAATGGAGCGCACCGGGAGGCGAAGACGCACGGCCCTATGGCATGACCGTCGATGATAAGGACCGGGTGTGGTATGTGGAGACAGGGTTATATCCCAATCGCCTTGTGGGATTTGACACTAAAACCCAAGAAGTCATCAGCATCACGAATATCAAAAGTGGAGGGGGAACCGTCCGACATATGGTCTACCACCAACCCACGCAAACCATTTGGTTCGGCACCGATGCCAACACGATCGGCCGCGCCAAGATTCCCTAACACTGTTTCTGCCTTAGAACCAGCAGCCAGTGAATGGCGCGGCTGTGTGATTTCGGTCGTAAAAAAATCGCAGTAACTCACTTCCTTCGTCCCGATAGGAGTTGCCAGATTACTAGTTACCTCTGAACACAACCTTGCATAAAAAAATGAAATAATGGGAACATTAAGAACAAGAACAAAAATGCAACCAACTAACCTCACTCCAAACGGGTCGAGATGTTCATGAAACCATCTTGGATTTCATACAATTGGAGTTGTTCCTGCCTCCCGGCCTTGCTTGTGTCATTGGCCATAGCAGGTAGTCCATCTTTGAGCCTGGGAGAGACGGATCAGTCTTCGGCTTCATCCGAAGCATCTTCCGCTTTGGGGAAATTGGGAATTATTGAATTTCCCGCTTCAGGGTCCCCAGAAGCGCAGCCCCATTTTCTCCGGGGAGTCGCAGCCCTGCATTCCTTCTGGTATGAGGAGGCCATCGAGGCCTTTCGTCGTTCAACCGCCATCGATCCAAATTTTGTGATGGGATACTGGGGCGAGGCCATGGCCCATAATCACCCTGTTTGGACTGAAGAAAATATTGGAGCGGCACAGGCTGCCCTTCAAAACATTCCCGACAAGGCCTCCATAACTGAGAGAGAAAGCCTGTATCTCCAAGCGGTCCAGACATTATTCGGCGAGGGAGACAAGTTTGCCCGGGATCGGGCCTATGCGGCCCACATGGAAAGCCTTGCCGGCAAATATCCGGAAGATCTGGAAGCCACCTGTTTCTATGCCTTGTCCCTGCTCGGGTTGGCGACTCATTTTGATAAAGAACCAGACCTTCAAGAGAAATACCGCGTTCAGGCCGGAGCCTTAACCTTAGGGGTGTATGGCGTCAATCCCGGTCATCCGTGCGCCGCGCATTATACGATCCATGCCTTTGACGATCCGATTCACGCCATTCTGGCCCTGCCGCAAGCCCGTCGATATGCCCAAATCGCTCCGGAAGCCCCTCATGCGCAGCATATGCCCGCCCATATATTTCTCCAACTCGGCATGTGGGCCGAAGCCGCGGCCTCGAGCAAAGCCGGCTGGGAAAGTTCACGGAACTGGGTCAAGGACAAGGAGTTACCGTTATCGCTCCAGGATTACCATAGCCTGTATTGGTTGCAGTATGCCTATCTCCAACAAGGCCGGTACAACGCCGCCGCAGCGCTCATATTGGATAAGCAACAGGATATGGGGCAATCCTCATTCAATGACCAATCACAAACCCATGACGATAACCGACAAGTCAGCCGGCATTACGATCAGATGGTCGCCGCCTTTATTGTCGAAACGGAACGATGGGGTCAGGCACGGCAAGCTTGGCAGGTCCAGGACATTCGCTTTGGTGACGAATCGCCAGCGAAAGCCGCCTATGTTCGAGAATTTGCGGAGAGTATGGGTCAAATACGAAATCAGGCAACCGTTCACTACAGACCACATGGCTCAACCTCATCAGCCCCCGAATCCTCCACAACCTCTGGTGAATCAATTACGTCACAAATCTGGAATTTACAACTGGCGGCATTGAAACATTTCATAAACGGAGATCTTTCCCAGGTCACAGAACGGCTCGATCAGGCCATTGTCCTGGAGGAATCCCTCCCACCGCCGTCCGGCCCACCCGACCTCATCAAGCCCACCCATGAACTCTATGGCGAAGTCCTGTTGTTCATCGATCGGCCCAAAGAAGCGCAGCAACAATTCGAACGGGCACTCTTAAGGCATCCAAATCGAGCACGGTCACTCCTTGGCCTGGCACGAGCGGCCGCCCAATTTGGACATATCCAAGCCACTCGTCAAGCCTATAGCAACTTTCTAAACATCTGG
>QJYE01000381.1 GCA_003235785.1 Nitrospirota bacterium | reverse complement strand
ACGACCGGCTTGAGGGCATTACAGAGGTCATTAATATTTAACACTTCCACGCCTTGGATACCCGCCACTTTATTCAGATTAAAATCATTCGTCAGGACTTTCGCATCCATTTGTTTTCCCAATTCAATCAATTTCGTATCAACTTCTTTCACATGGGGGAAATCATCCTCCACCAATTTCACTTCAATATTGCTCATTTTTTGAAGCACATTCAGAATATCTAATCCTCGCCTTCCCCTCGCTCGCTTTAATCCATCCGAAGAATCCGAAATATTCTGTAATTCTTGAAGGATAAAATGTGGAACGATTAATGTGCCTTCAATAAACCCAGTTTCACATAAATCGGCTATGCGCCCATCAATAATGACACTCGTATCCAGCAACTTCATCTTACCGACCTGTCCAGTACGTTCACTGGCCTGATCGGAAACATCCCACCCTTCTTTGCCAAATCGTATCCCCATGTTGAGGCCCCAATAGGGCACCCCTAAAAAAATAAGCAAGGTAGCCAAGAGCGAAAAGACTGAATAGTGAGAACTCCCGACTAATCCCGTCAAAACACCAATCAATCCGGCGATTACAAGACTGAACACCAATCCAACGCCCCCCCACAACGCGACGGCCAATGGAACAGACTGCAATCGTTGCTCAGCAGCAAGAATAGAGGCTCCCACCACCACTCCCATGACAGCACCGATCCCAAGTATGTCTGTTTGGCCATCCGAGAGACTCCATCCCAAGGACATCCCCAACACCATCCCAACGACAAGGAACATGACTCGTAGCATCATACGAGATTCTCCTTCCCTTAGGTTTGCACTTCAGACCGAAGACACGCTTCCGCCTGTCGTACATGGGCCTTATCTATTTGCACAAAATTACGCATGACGCGTCTCACGCAGCAGGTCAAATTCAATCGTTGGCCTTTTGATCAATCTACGATTTCTGTTCAATGGGAAAAGATGAAGCATACATGAGTGGAAAAATAACCGAAGTGGCAGAATCATCAGTCGCAAATCCATTACTCACGGCAGGGTGTCCCATTATAGGCGTTTCACAATGAAGGAGCAATCCTATGAGCGGGGAAAATGAATGTGTGCGACAAAAAAAAGGCAGAAGGAACGGAGCACTTCATTCTCGTGAAGATAGCCCCTGACCAAGCTGTGGCGTGCGTCAGATGATTGGGAGAGTCAGGCCTTACGCAGAAGAAAGAGCATGACCCACTTTGGCCAGCTCAGATTCGAGATACTCACGAATCTGAGATAAATGCTCCTGCGTTGAGGCTTCAAACCGCAAGACTAAGGCCGGCTGGGTATTCGAGGCTCGAATCAGGCCCCAGCCATGTTCAAAGCGCACACGAATCCCGTCAATCGTAATTAACTCTCGAATAGGTAAATCTGCCGTACTGAAATCTTGGGTTGCTTCGATGGCTTGAAGACGTTGTGTGACAGCTGCAACAAGTTGAAATTTCTGATCGTCAGAGCAGTCGACACGAATTTCGGGAGTCACAATCGTTTGCGGGACATCAGAAAGAAGACTTGAAAGCGGCTTTCTTTGTTTAACAAGGATTTCAATCAGTCGGCAGGACGCATAAATCGCATCATCATAGCCATGGTATCGATCAGCAAAAAACACATGGCCGGACATTTCCCCGGCCAACAGGGCCTTCTCCTCTTTCATTTTTGCTTTAATAATCGAATGCCCGGTCTTCCACATGATGGCACGCCCGCCGCGTTTGGGAATATCGTCATAAAAGACTTGTGAGGCTTTGACTTCTGAAATAAAGGTACTCCCTGGATGTTGCTCTAACACATCTCGCGCAAACAGCAGCAGTAATCGATCACCCCACAAAATGCCGCCTTGCTCATCAATCACCCCAATTCTGTCCGCATCGCCATCATACCCGATTCCCACATGGGCCTTCGTTTCTCGAACCTTGCCTATCAAGTCATTCAGATTCTCCACAACCGTCGGATCAGGATGATGGTTGGGGAAATGACCATCAAGCTCACAATACATCCCGATGACCTGACAACCCAATTGCTCAAGGGCATCTTTGGCCACCAGGGATGCCGCCCCATTTCCACAATCAATCACCACCTGAAGGCCATCTGCCCGCACAGCAGAAAACTGTTCCTTCAGAAACGCCAAATACTCGGGAATAATCGGTTGTTCAACAAACCTACCCTTCCCAGAAGCAAATTGCTCATGATCGAAAATTTCCCGCACCCGCTGAATATTGTCTCCATACAAGGCTTCTTTTCCCACACACATCTTGAATCCATTATATTCCGCCGCATTATGACTCCCCGTAATCATAATGCCGCCATCAACAGCACAATGAAACAAAGAAAAGTACAAGAGCGGTGTCGCACACAACCCAAGATCCACCACATTGACTCCGGCTCCCGTTAATCCTGCAATGAGTTGATCTCGAAGCGCTGGAGAGGTTAGGCGCCCATCACGGCCAACGGTAATCG
>QJYE01000156.1 GCA_003235785.1 Nitrospirota bacterium | reverse complement strand
CCATCGGCTCGTGTTGATGGGGGAGTTGCTGGTAACCCTGGTCTTGGCGACATCGATTTTTTCTGCCTGGGGTGCCACGCCAGCCAGCCTGACGCCAACACCCAACCTCAACGCGCTTGAGGTCACCATTGATATTCGCTCCCGTGAGTTTCGACCCTCTACGCTGGATATCCTGGTCGGGCAAAAGACCCGATTGGTATTGAAAAATTTGGATACCGAACTGCATGCCTTTGTGCCTGTTGGGCTATTGGCCGATTCGCATGTGGCAGTGAGCGGAAATGGAGCACCGCAATTTTCCAAGGAGGGGTTTGTGCGTGTGCTCCTTCCTAGCCGAGGACAAACCGAAATCGAATTTACCCCGGCCCGGCCAGGTAACTATCCCTATTTTTGTGATTTACCGGGCCATGTCATGCACGGTACGATCGTGGTACGTGAGAAACCAGGTATGGTAGAGTAGCCGCTTTGGCCAAGAACATTTCTCGAACCGACCAACCAGGCACTATTTCATTCAACATGTTTGCGAGGAGGAATTGGGTTCTATGAGTACAGTTTGTCGTCAATTACATGTGCAAAATACCCTACAAGACAGAGCCAATGGTGTTTCCGTTTTCCATAAACTGCGAAAGATCACAAGACTACAGTGGCTATCTATTCTCTGTGCCTTATGCCTTTTACCCACGGCAAGTACCTGGGCGAGTGATCCTCATCCCGTCAACCAGGATGAATTACTCACCACCATTCGTGAGTATGCCCATGCTGTCGGCAAGGGCGACCGGGTAGCGGCAGGACAACGAGACATGGTCTGCCTCTTGAAAATGGCACAACAGCAATTATTTACTGATGGAAATTTTCCGGATGCGCTGAGTCCTATTTACGAATGGTGCGCGCAACGTCGTACGGACGCCCATAGTCTGGTCATCGCTCAACAAGACCGGGGATTAGATAACATCTGGCCAGGCCCAGGGAAGTTGGTAGACTTTGTTGATTTTCAAAGATTTTTTATTGCCGAAACCCATAGCAAACAATTAGCCCCGTCGTTTTTTGTCATGTATGACATTGCCCGGTATGAACCAGGGAACCCCTTTACCATTGAGGCCTTGGAATCCGGAACGTTGCCCCATGCCTCCTTCCCCTCCGCTGATGAAAGCACGGTTCATGCAGCTCCCACAGCATTTGTCACCACCCTCGTATCCTACCCGAATCCACTCACGGCACCGATTTCCAATGCTCCCGGCGCGGCGGATTGGGTAGTGCCCTATAAAAAGTCGCAACGCGTCATACAGGCCGTGAAGGTCAAATGGGTCGTCCTTTCTGACCTCAAACGATTGGGCTTCCCTATTGATCGAGCAGTTCTGGATCTTCCTCTTGATGGGCCTCACGGCACCACCATTCCATTCGTAATGGATGCCGGGGGTTATGTTCCCCATTCCACTCAATGGTTTGGTTCTGAGGATCACGCCCAAGCCGTACAAGTTGGCATTCAGCAGGCACAAGCCGCCCCTTCTGCATTAGATTCCATCATGCAGCTCAATCGGGTCTTAATGATTGCTCCCACAAACACCAAGGTCTTAAAGGTGTTCTCCGAACAACTTTATCAAGGACTTTTGAATTTCGGGAGCCGGCTGCATGGGATTCCCCTTACTAATGCCTCTCTCATCCAGCGGTTCAATGAATTATATTGGACCGTGAAATCACAAACAGATCGTTTTGATTTGTCATTAAGTATGGAAGCCGGCGGAAAGGCAGAGCCGACTCCGGCGGATTATTTATATCGCATGATTCCGGTCATGGAAGCCTTGGCATCTTTGGAGCCGGGTGATTTTCAAAATCGCCTTCATCTGACCTCGACCTATCGCTGGACAAATGACCAAAGGGCTGCCCTGTCCACCCCCCAGGAACTCTTAGCTGAAGTGCCTGCAGAAGAAGAAGAGTTGCGCGCCGAAGTCCTCTTGGAATTGGCGTGGGCAAGAATTGGCAAGGTGGCCTGGAATCGTCATTTTGATGATCCGGACATTCGCAAGGGATATGACACGGCTCAAAAGGCCTTTGAGCTCACCAAAAATCCCTTGAATAAGTTCACGGCGGCCTATGCAATGGCCTATAGCCTGGCGTTCCACGTCCCACGTGATAACCAAGCCATGCTCGACTTACTGAAAGAAGCCCGTGAATGGTTTGAGAAAATACCAGGCTCTAACCAACAAAGTTGGGCCTATATGCTGGAGAACGATACCCTTAAGGGATTAATGGAGACTGACCCAACCTTTAAATCGTTATTAGCGGCACGATAAACAGAGACGATACGCGAAAACTCGTGAAGGGTGAGGAGGACACAGACCACTCCTCATTCTTGACGATCTGACTGTTGAACTCAGGTCAAACCATTCGGTTCTCTCTCGCCTCCAATTTTCACGGTTTCCCCCTATTCATCCCATGGAATTGGATTTCCGTAAAAACCCCGCCATCCTGAGCAATATGCTAGATGTGATGGCTGACGGGGTCTTCACCGTGGATGCCCAGGGCCATATTGTCGCCTGGAGCACCGGGGCGGCACGTATCACCGGCTATTCCAGTGATGATATCATTGGGCAATCCTGTCACATCTTAGAAGGTCAGAACTGTAAGGGCTTTCGAGTCCTCACAGAATTCCTCGACAATCCCTCGCCCTACCCCTGGGGCATCTGCAACCAGGAATGCAAGGTGTTAGGCAAAGATGGGAGAGAACTCTACCTCTTCGGCAATGTGTCAATTCTTCGAGATGAACACGGTGGGGTCGCAGGAGCGGTGGGGACCTTTACCGACCTCACCGCCTTTATTCTGAACAACCAAAAGATTGCGGTATTAGAAGAGCAGACGAAATCACGTGAGGCCTTTCAACAACTCATTGGCAAAAGCCCCGGGATGCAAGAAGTCTTTCGTCGATTGCGGCTGGCGGCCCAAAGCGATGTCACGGTGTTACTCACCGGGGAATCCGGCACTGGCAAGGAATTGGCCGCACGCGCCATCCATACCTTAAGTGATCGTAAAGACAAGCCATTTTTTGCCATTAACTGCTCAGCCATTCCTGAGACCTTATTGGAAAGTGAACTGTTTGGCCATGTCAAAGGGGCCTTCACCGGAGCCATTCGAGATAAAATCGGCGTGTTTCAGGCCGCAGATGGAGGAACATTATTTCTCGATGAAATTGGAGACACCAGTCCCTTACTTCAACTGAAACTGCTGCGGGTATTGCAAGAAGGCGAAATTCGACGGGTAGGCGATGACCGCGCCATAAAAATCAATGTGCGTCTGATTACAGCCACGAATCGGAACCTACAAACCCTGATGGCCCAAGGAACCCTAAGGGAAGATTTCTATTATCGTATTCATGTGTTCGAAATAACACTTCCACCCCTTCGTGAGCGCCGCGCAGACATTCCTCTCTTGGTCAATCATTTTATAGAAGACAACGTAAAGATCTTCCATCGCGAGGTCCATGAAATCGCGCAAGACGCGTTGCAACGACTTCAGGAATATGGCTGGCCAGGAAATGTGCGGGAGTTAAAAAATGCGATTGAGCATGCGTTTGTGACCGTGCAAGGCCACTGCATCACCTTGTGGGATCTTCCCCCTGAGGTTCAGAAACCCTCTTTACACAGATCTCCCCCTTCCACCTCGTCTGCCTCTCTAGGTCCAGCGGAAGAGGCTCATATTCGAGAGGCCCTGGGGCAAGCCCACGGCAATAAGACGGAAGCAGCCAAACTTCTTGGAGTGAGCCGTGTGACACTCTGGAAAAAACTCAAGCACCTCGACCTCAAATCTTCCCCCTGATCCCAATCGCTCCCTCTCCCTCTTAGCGTTAACATGCTAACTTAACGGTTAACGTTTTCTGTTCAACCCAAACCTAACCCCAAGAAACATCGTCAGAGATCTCATTCTTAAAAAACTTCATAACTCATTGTTTTAAAATATAATTTACATTTTGCATTTTGGGTAACCCATTACGGCACAGTCATTGCTATCTATTAATTTAGTTTGGATAAGAGGACATTCAGGCAAAGATGGGATAAAGCCGGAAAGGAGTGATGCCATGATTGTAAAACAGTTCTACTTACAATGTTTAGCGCACGCCTCGTATATGGTGGCTGATGAGAGCACCAAAATCGCTGTCGTGGTCGACCCTCAGCGTGATATTGGTCAATACCTCCAGGAAGCGCGAGCTCATAATTGGACGGTTGGCTATGTTTTCCTGACTCATTTTCATGCGGATTTTTTGGCTGGGCACCTGGAACTCCATCAACAAACCGGGGCTCAAATCTGTATGGGCTCAAAAGCTCAGACAGATTTCCCTATAACTTCGTTCAACGATGGAGAGATTCTGGAATTTGGGAAAGTCAGAATAAAAGTACTGGAAACGCCTGGTCATACGCCGGAGAGCATTTCCTTGGCGGTGTATGACCTCGCCAAGAGTTCCGAACGTCCGCATTGTGTCCTGACCGGCGACACCTTATTCATCGGGGATGTGGGGCGTCCAGATCTCATGGCTTCGGTAGGAACGACCGCCGAAGAGTTAGGCAGTCAATTATTTGATTCCCTTCGAAAGAAATTGATGCCACTTCCCGATGAAACGCTGGTGTATCCCGCACATGGTGCGGGATCCATGTGTGGGAAAAATCTGAGCAGCGACACTGTTTCAACCCTGGGGAAACAACGGTGGGAAAATTACGCGCTGCAACCCATGACGAAAGAGGAGTTTATCGGGTTGGTCACCGCCGATCAGCCGGAAGCTCCGGCCTACTTTGGATACGACGCACAAATGAATCGTGAAACCCACCTGACATTAGGAGAGGTCGTGAAAAAAAGTTTACGTCCTCTTACGGTGAATGAGGCATTGGAGCATCAACGAAAGGGGGCTCAATTTCTTGATGTCCGAAAAGCCGTGGACTATGCCGGAGGGCACATGAAAGGCAGTCTCAATATTGGATTAATGGGGAAATTTGCGACGTGGGCAGGAACATTGTTGGACCCAAAATGCCCCATGGTGTTGATCGCGGAGCCAGGAATGGAAAAAGAAGCGATTGAACGCCTCGGCCGAATCGGGTTTGATCATGTTGTGGGCTATTTGGATGGCGGGATGCAAGCTTTTTCAAACAGGCCTGACCTCCTTCAAAAAGGACAACGAATTTCGGCCCAGGGACTTGCCGAATTGTTAACGACAGCACATCCTCCGGTAGTCGTAGATGTGCGCGCAGAAAAAGAATGGGAAGCGGGACATATTGATCAGAGTCTCAACATTCCTCTTCCACATCTAGCCGAACACGTTCAAAAGATCCCTGAGAACACGCCAGTGGTGGTGCATTGCGCGAGTGGATATCGATCTTCAGCCGCCCTGGGAATTTTAGAGAAAGCCGGACGAACGCAGGTCATGGATTTAATTGGTGGATACGATGCATGGATCACCACCTGGGGACATCCCAAGCACAAACTTCAAGCAGCATGTACCACAAGTTGCGCCAGTTAATGGGATAAATGGAGGGAACCATATGAGCACGATGATACTCGACCAACCGCTGAACACGGAAAAACCCGAAAACCTCGTGGGCCATGAAAATCCTGTAAACGATCCCTTGTATATTGATGTCAGAACACCTCAAGAATTTGAAAGCATGCATATTCCCAATGCTCGCAATATGCCATTGCCGGATTTGCCGAAATTTCAGGATGAACTACGGAAGCTCTCCCGTGAACAGTCGCTCATTTTTGTTTGCCGAACCCAAAACCGTTCACAAATGGCCTGTGATTATTTGGGAGCCAACGGATTCACGAACTGTCAGCCGCTTGAGGGGGGCATGAATGGGTGGCTGGCTCTGGGCAAACCCGTGATCAAAGGACAACACCGACGTTCATTGGAAGGTCAGGTTCGAGCCATCGCAGGAGGAATGATCCTGACAGGAGTCGCCTTGGGCTTTACGGTCCATAGCGGCTTCTTTCTCCTCCCTGCCATGGTAGGCGCCGGGCTCCTCCACGCCGGATTAACAGATTCGTGCTTAATGGGTCTTCTGTTATCCAAACTCCCCATGAACCGAATCGGGAAGTCACACCCAGCAAACCGGAAGAAAGGAGACGCCTTATGAATTGTCCACGATGCGAAGGTTTGTTGATGAGCGATCAAGTCTATAACCGGGAGGAAGCCTTATATGTCTTGGCGGTATGGCGCTGTCTGAATTGTGGTGAGACATTTGACTCCATGATTCTTCAAAACAGGATACAGCAAAAACAGAAGGGGATGCCTGAACGTTCAAAGACAACAAGTTGGGCAGAAAGGAGAAGCCCATTGTCTATCACACGATAGAGCACCTATAATTTTCTCCGGTTGATTAATCAGGAATTTAGGCTAGTCCATCACATTCATAACAAGGAGGTCACTATGAAGCGTTCAATCCGTTCAGTGGTATTTGTCGGTGCGTTGAGTTTTCTGGCCATGGGGTGCATGACCACTCCAGCCATCAGCGGAAGCCCGGGTCCCGCGCAAGGATATGATATCCATGTGCAAGCCCCGCACATGATGCCAGATGGCACACCTGGAGGCCCATTCCATCATTATTGTAAAGGCATTAATGACAAGATCTTGCAATGTCTCCTGTTTGAAAGCACGGAAGCCAATGCCCCACTGGTTGCCATCGAATATTTCGTGGCCAAAGACCTTTCACGAAAATTGCCATTAATTCAATGGCATCGATTCTTCCACGATCATAAGGTGGAAATTGCCACGGGACGGGTACAAATTCTGGACATCGATGACCCCGAAAAGGTCAAAGCCATTGCTGAGGCAGCGGGTAAAACGGACGGTGTCATTTATCATCTGTGGCAAAAGGGTCAGGAATTTCCAGATGGGACCGTCACATTCCCACAATCTCTGGGCCATTCTTTTCCTCGACCTGAGTAAGCGACTCTCTTTGAACGGGGGATCTTTCGATCCCCCGTTTCTCTCAAAGGATAGACATCATGCGTGATAATGGGCTAACTATCAAAACGATCTTTTTCGGACTGGCCCTCTTGGGTGTGAACATCTCCACCACCCTGGCAGCGGACCAGTCTGTCTTGCAACCACGAGTCCCCGTCAATCAAATCGAAGAAGCTCGAACCTGGGTGAATCCTTTTCCATCAACTCCTGAAAATATTGAAAAGGGCAAACACATTTTTCATGGAAAAGCTTTTTGCGTCACTTGTCATGGACGGGATGGAAAGGGCCTCGGCAACATCCCCGGGCTAGTAGGGAAACTTCCACGGAATTTTACGGACAAGGCTTGGCAGGCTGTCCGAACTGATGGGGAACTCTTTTGGATTTTAAAAAACGGCAGTCCGGGAACCGATATGGCCTCATTCGTTCCTCTTGTGTTAACTGAAGACGAGGCCTGGCATGTGTTATTATACGTGAGGTCATTCGGCAATTAGCTTCTGTTAGGAGGACTACCCATGACAGGCTTGGCCCTATTCGCCTTCTCAAGCTGCCTTGTGTTCGCTTCCGTTCAAACCGCTAACCCCGCCTTACAATCTTTGCCTCCAGAACCTGATGAAACGGCACGCATCGATGAAATCTACGATCAGGAGTCGCGGTTGTTTCTTTCTCTGTATTCCCTAAGCGGCAACGGAACAGTTGATTATGTCACCGGTCGAACGG
This sequence comes from Nitrospirota bacterium, assembly GCA_003235785.1. Classification (GTDB taxonomy): domain Bacteria; phylum Nitrospirota; class Nitrospiria; order Nitrospirales; family UBA8639; genus Nitrospira_E. The sequence goes on along the minus strand of QJYE01000156.1, from coordinate 456 downwards.
TGGAAAGCCACATTCGAAGTAGCTATGGCAATCCAGTCTACTATCTGCCGGAATACCCGATCTTTTATTGGTGGAACCACACCATGTGGAATGATCCGTTATTAGATGGCGTCAATGGCAATGAACTGGTGTACAAAGAGGAAACCGACTTTGATGTATCCCGGTACAAACCCTGTGTCTTCAATGGCCAGCCTTGTTAAAATATGAAGTCTTTCATGACGAGAAAAAATAATGTTCGACACCAGGATGCGTGCTGCCGTTGTCCTTAAGAACAGCCATGAACACCCCCTACATGTTCCGGTAGATCTGGCCATCGTCATCGTACTCGTGTTCCTTTTTCCCTACTTTTCCTCATGGGAATGTTGAATAATAATGATTGCCAAGGGCAGAGAGGCCCATAGGTACGTCGCATATCAGAGGCCTCGGGGCGGTTCAAAAAAGCATGCCCTGAGCTTT
>QJYE01000196.1 GCA_003235785.1 Nitrospirota bacterium | reverse complement strand
GCCTCAATCATATTTTTTTACTTTTGGTTGAAATCTTGCGCGCGTTGATTTGTGCCTCCTGACAAGAAAATCTCCTTAACGCTATCCCTGAGCGAGCAAGAAAGGGACGACTTCATACATGGTTTTGAAAAGATTCGCCTTCTTCTGGCCATCTTCCCTAGAAAGCGATCGCCTAAAAAAAAATTGGCCTTTTTCCCTTTCGGCTCTGAAGAAGAGATGGCCAGCCAGTTACTCCGCTCTGCCAAACCACCTTTTCCTCCTGAAGTTGGCAAAGCCTCCTGCTAGATCACGTTCCTGGCGACTCAGTTGAAACTCGGTGGATTCAGGTCTGGCCTTCCAAATGGCGTCAAGGCTTAACTATTTTTTTTCCATCATGGCAGGATCCCGTCAGGGGCTTGACGAAGGTTCGCAAATTTAAGAACAACAGGCTCTCACTGTCATAGAAAGCCGCATCATTTTGAAAGTTGAACGTTAGACGTTCCCTGTCTCTTCTCGGAATTTCAAAGAGGTGGTGTGTGAAATAATAAGGAAGAAACATATTCTACAATTCTAATTCTTGGCCTTCTTCCAAAACCGTCAACCTTTCAATTCCAAGGTGAGCGATTTCTTGAAGGATGGCTTCTCGCACGGAGGGTTTCATGTGGTAGGCGTAGAGGGGCAGGTCGGGTTTCCCTATTTTCCGATATTCCTGGGCAAGCAGGGTTGGAGTGAGATGCTTGCTTTGAATGGCAATGTCCATCATTGAATCGGGAAAGGACACTTCTATGAATACGCCTTTGAGATTTGGCGTCTGTGCGGCCACTTTCCAAATTTCTTCCGTATGATGGGTATCCCCACTATAGATCCATGCGGCCGTGTCATCTCGAATCACAAAGCCCACAGTTTCAACCGTATGATTGACTGGTATGGGAGTGATGCTGATTCCTGCTGAAACGGAGACTTCCTTTCCCGCCTCGAGTCCCTGCGCACGCAAGAGGGAATGGCGGGGCGCTTTAAGATTAAAAAAGTTCGGGAAGACCATGTCGTTAAAGACATGCTTTTGAAGCCCATCAATCACCGACGGCAAACTTGCAACCTTTACTTGATGGTCAATCATCCCAATGAGATTATCCACCAATGGTGGAATGCCCTTGATGTGATCATGATGTAAGTGAGAGAGAAGAATATGTTTCACGCGTTGTTGTTCTTCGAGCGTGAGACCGGAGGCCAGTGTGCCGGCATCCACCATGAGTTCGCCATTGACGAGGAACCCCACGCTCCGACAGATGGTGGAGCCGGTCGGTCCTTTCAGCAACAAATCTGACCCATGTGCTCCCAGCACGCGGATTTTCATGGATGGTGCCTCTTCAAAGGTCGTACCTATTGAATCTTCCTTAAGCCATTTTAATTTTTCTCACTGAGAACGGAATACGAAAGAGTTGGCATGAGCCCTCTTCCTCTCCTTCTTTCCCCTCTCCAACACCGGAGGATCAGAAAGGGGGGATGCGCAATGTCGTGACTCGATTTCACGTAGTGAGAAGTCACAATGTTTTTAGTTCTCAGAACTGGAGTTAAAGAGAGAACGGAGGGATCCGTTGAGTCTTGGGAATCATATCATTCCTACATAATACAAAATTATATCCCCTTTTCCTGGTTTTTTGATGTGTGGGATTTTTTTCTCGGTCGAACTGTACACCAAGGCTTCATCCCTTGTCAGTGATGCAGGTCACATATTCTGCGTGATTCGTCTCACCACACGTGTCTTCTTATTCCCAGACTTTATTGATGTATATCGTGTTCCTGGTGACCGTTAAGCACCCATTATCTTTGAGCGCTTTCATGGCTCGGCTTAAGGTTTCACGTGAGCAGCCCACCATTTTTGCCATTTCCTGAAAGGAGGGCCGATTCGGGACTAAAAACTGGCCGTTGGCCCGCCCACCCTTTGTTTCCGCCAAATTGAGCAAACACCGACCCACTCGCCCATAAATGTCAAACATGACCAGGCTGCGAATTTGCTCATTGGTTTTTCGTAAGCGTTGAGAAAGATGTTTGAGAATTTTCACGGCAATGAGAGGTTGTGTTTTTAACAACCCGATTAAATCTTTTTGCTCGAGTAATAGAAACTCACACGGCTCCACCGTCATCACGGTGGCCGACCGAGGGGCCGCCTCTAAGAGCGCCATTTCTCCAAAAAAGTTCCCCGGCCCTAACATGGCCAAGATAAATTCTTGCCCATGTTTTCCTGACAGCAACACCTTGACCCTGCCAGACAAGATGACCATTAGGACATCACCCGGCTCTCCTTCTTGGAATACCATATTTTTAGCCGGAAACTTTTGTCGTCTGCTTGTGGCAGTGAGCAAGCTCAATTCACGATCGGTCAGATCAGCAAACAGAGGCACATGTTTAAGAGCATGTTTGAGTATACCCATGGTGGGGAATTTCTTACACGTTGCTTCCTACTTGAGGCCAGCGTCTGTGTTGTTTGGATTCCATCAATATTGG
>QJYE01000375.1 GCA_003235785.1 Nitrospirota bacterium | reverse complement strand
TTTGTAGAACAATGGGATTGAGCAGACCGAGCGACGGATGCTGCACGGGCGGAGTGATACGTGACGCATCGGGCACTTGGTCAGTATTCGGTGCCCATCCGAGGCCAGTTGGTAAAGAAGAAGGCTCTTGAATGTCTTCAGGTTGTCCGGGAATGTAGCGCGGCCCAGCCACCATTGGAACTCGAAGTGAAAATCGGCCTTGATCATACCGCACTATTTCCTGGTACTCGATGTCGATGGTGATAAGGGCGTGGGGAGCAATATTGGCTACGGACGTTGTAAAGATATTCGGGCGTTCTTGCTCTACCAGGCTGGCGTGCTGGCCTTTGGCTTTGGCCTTGGCATAGGTCTGTTTGGCTTGTGCCCGTTCTTGGATTTGACCTTCGATGATTCGTTCCCCGATTCTCATGCGCAAGTGATCGACGGCTGCCTGATCCGGCAACGGAAAGACATACACCCCTTCCGCCCATTCATCACTAGGATTAGAAAACTGTTGTGACACCGTCGTGCGGGCGATGAGGCCGCTGATCGTCATATTGACGGTGGTTGTGAGAAGCGGTGCCGTCACAGGAACGTGCCCATCTCCTGTCTTGAGCAGGAAGCCGCCCCCCGGGTTTTTTTGAGGGGCCAATTCCTGGTGAATCTTCGTTGGGGATTGCGCAACAGCCGATGGTAAGACCAAGCCACCAAACCAACAGCCGGTTATCCAGAATATGAAGAAAAACAAGAGAGACCTTCTGTGATTCATACTGGCTCCTTCAGGGTCGTGTGACCGTCGCTCATGGGTTTATAGACGTTCGTTTGTTCAAGCTGGCCCAGGCTGACCCTTAGAATGCCGGGTCAGCCTGGGAATGGTCTTAGGGAATGGACTCGACGGTCACCAGTGGTTCAATGGCCACGAGTTCGGCTGGAAGGTCCTCCTGTGCAGAAATCGCCGCCTCTGAGTCTTCAGTGTCTTGCTGAACCATCAGTGGGGATGAATCTTCCTGGGTGGGGACGTTGAGATCATCTGACGTCTTCGAAAGAAGCGTGGCCGCTTCTTGATCCATTGCTTGAGGAAGGAACGCCACATGGGCGCGGCGGTTGAGTTCTAAACAATCTGGGGTTGTTTCCTGGCAGACGGCGCCATCTTTCCCCAACGACTGCACCTGAATCGTGGCCTCTGGAATACCTAAGGAGACCAGATAGGTTTTCACCGCTTCGGCGCGTCTGAGACCCAAGGCTTGATTGTAAGTCACCGACCCTTGTGCGTCGGTATGCCCTTCAATGCGAAGCAGGCCTGTCCAGCCTTCCGGCCTTCCTTCCACTTGGGTCTTGATCAGGTCTTTGGCCTCATCAGATAACGTCCATTGATTGAAGGCAAAATACACATTCGTATCTTCCGGTTGTGGGTGCGTGAAAGGGGTGGAGACAAGGTGCAGAGAAGGCTCGATGGCCAAAGCGGGACCGGGTTCACTGGCCATCATTGCGGGTGAGGGAGAACCCGCCGTTGCAAAGGCCTTGGCCATTTGGAAGGTACTCACTTCCTCTGTCGCTTTGGAAGCCCTAGTCGGAGGTGGGGTATCTTCGGAATACATTAGGACGCCTCCAAGGCCAAGAGCCAGGGTGAGCAGTCCTGCTCCCAAGAGAAGGATTTCCTTCGTGTCGGTTTGCCCGACTGGCGGCTGCGCCGGTGGGGTCTGGGATGGGTGGTTAGATGGGGTCGTCTGAGAAGTTGTGTGTTTCATTACGGTCTCCTTTGTTTCGTCGTCAGTTAATGGTTGATCAGTTCTTGCTGCCTTTGTTGACTCTGTGTGCCATCCGGCATCCGTGCTGTGCTCACCTCCTTTCCGGATGCGTTTGCGAATGAAACAGGGCTATCGCAAAGGCCTTGCCAAAGCATGAAATTTAAAAAGCGTATAAATAACAAAGAGTTGCGTGAGGATGGAGGAGCGAGGCTTTGCGGGGAATGCGTGGATGCACGCGGGGATGCGTGATCATCCCCGCATCGTCGGCGAAGAACAAGCCTGAGGGCTCAGCCCTCGGTCATACCTGAAGCCATAGGCAGGTATCTATCCGGTGAACTCGTGGGGATGGATTCCGGCCAACAACTAGCCGGAATGCCTGAAAGGGAATGGTCGGAAGTCATTGTGTAGACGGCACTACTCAGACCTAGTAGTCACATGTTGTGACTCGCTTCGCCGTCAAACAGTCTGTTATTTCGAGCCACTGACGAAGAATCTGTGCTCAGCCTGACGATTGAATGTTTACTTGAAAAGGGGCTCAGGTAAATTTGGGTATTTGGTTGTGGCCTGGAATTATTCTCCGTCATACCTGCAGTTTCTGGCAGGTATCTAGCCCCACTCCGTCATTCCCGCCGGTGGGTGGGGAGAATCCATCTTTCCCTTGACTTATTTTGGCAATTAGCGAAAAATCGATCGGGTTTTCTACCTTGGTTCATAAAGGTACGGGTAAAAGAAGGAAAGAGGTGAAGCTTTCCTAAGCTCGA
>QJYE01000254.1 GCA_003235785.1 Nitrospirota bacterium | reverse complement strand
ATGGTGAAGTTTCCGCGAGGATTATCGGTGAAATGATTGGATTGAGGTAAGTCTTCTGTCTTGGGCGTTGGTTCGGAGTCTGGTGTCAGCACGATACCCCATTGAACGTTATTTTGAAATGTATTGTCGAGAATGAGCGCCTGTGCCTGAGAGAACAGCAGGAGCCCACTGAGCATATTGTCTCGGCAGATGTTGTTGATGACGTCAGGCCGCGTGTGTTCGTCACGGGCAGCTATGCCAAAGTGATGATTTCCGAAGCAGACATTCTCCCGCAGGTAAGGCTGCGCTCCGGCAAACGAAAAAATGCCTGACTCTCTGTTATGACAAATCTCATTGCCATGCAACGTTGGTCGGCAGTCTGGTCCGTAAATGACTACCCCGGACAAGAGGCCTTCTGTCGCCCGACATTGGGAAATGGTACAGGTCGAATCCAAAATGTTCAGGGCAGAATGTTGGTCGCTGCCGACATAGCGAAACGTGATCCCGCTGATGTGCCCCCCTGAGACCCGTTGGAGATAGCAAGGGCCGCTTCGTCGACTGAAAATTGTGACCTGATCGCGACCGGCGCCGATGAGATATATTGGTCGTTCGGTGATGACCAGGCGGTCTTCATATATTCCTGGACGGATAAAAATTTGATCGGTCAATTCCGCCTGGTTTAAGGCCTCGCTGGGGAGCGCAAAGCACTCTGGGTGAGTTTGATCCACAATCAAGGTTCTCCCTCCAAGTGGATTGGGAGGGGGGTCTGTTAGAGATGTTGGGAGCGTATTCAGAATCTTCCGACCTTTATGGGTTGTCTGCGGCAAATGAATGCAAAAGGATTCCTTTTGTAGCACATTTCCTGGGGCATCTCATCTCCGAATCCCAATTCGGCAGTTTGGAGGTTTTCAACTTTTCGATTCGCTACCCAGTCTGCTCCGAATGAACGGGCTCTTCTCCAATTTGGGATAGCATGGCAAGCGTTGTTCATGCTGCAAACTGAGTGGATTGGCTGGCTCACAAGGCAGGCCTGCCGAATGGGCGAAGCACACAGGATGGCTTTCGTTCCTTAAACTGCCAGCTTCAGAATGTCGGCTTGGGGTTTTTCTTCGCAGATCTTTTGGGGAAAACCTGGTCCAATTGTTGGTGTTGCCTGTGTGGCAAAGAGGTGAGTGATTCAAGTCGAGTGAAAAATTCGGCATGCACCATATCTGGAGAAAAGAAGAATGTGAGTATTCCACACCATGGGCTGAGGGTTCGAGTAGCTGATGGGTTTTTCGGTATGGCCACGAATGGAAAGGAATGGTGAGGGTGATGAGGCATAGTTGTCTCCTGAAATTCCTGTTGAATGAAGCAAGAATGGCAGGTTGGTTTGGCTGGGAAATCTTTACTAGGAATGCGGAAATTTAGAGGCGGGCCCCTTCTACAGAAAGGAGAATCGATGCATGCTGCTGGATTTTCTTGGGCTTGGAGTGGCATCCCACCGAGAGCGAAGCTACATCAAGAAGCTGGGGGTATACACCCCTTAATTATTTTCGAAGGATTGGCGGGTAGCAAAGACTTCTCCAGGATGGATGAGCAGTAAGCAATCTCCTTCAACTGGATCTTTGTGAAATAATGCGAAGGTGAGGCAGAGTTGTGGCGTGGGTTCCGGGGCAAATTCTAGCAAAACCGGGACATCCACTAATGGGGTGGGTGTCTTGAGGCTGGCGAGCCGAAGCCGAACAGCCACCAACGTGTCACGTAAACGGGACTGAATATGTTCTTCTGTAAAGTCAGGAGAGGACGTAATGTATTGTTTCCATAGAGGATTGGTCATGCCAACAGAGAATTCAAGCCCAATACTTTGGGCGAGGGGGGTGACATCTTTCAGGATTCCTGAATCCATCGCCTCCCGGCGTGATTGGAGGATGAGTGGCGCAAGTTCCACCTCCACCTCTTGCTCTTGTGGGGCCAATAAGGCTGAGTCTGGTAAAGCTTCTGTGTCCTCGGAGGAGACAAGGTTCGGCTCTTCGATGATCGATGACGAAGGAAGTTCATCAGCCGTTATCGAAGGTCCAGAAGCGTCTGATCCAAGGGCTTGGAGAATGCCTTCATAGACCAATTTTGCTGAATCAGTCCATTTATCATCCAAAGGTAACCCGCGAAAAGCGGCTTCAGAGGCTTTTATTTCGTCATGGGTGAGAGGTCTTGGTTGCTTCATGATTAACAAGGTAAGGCATTTTGAGGGAAAGTCAAGTATCCAGCTTATTATCTGGCTTGAATAAGCCCTGGATCTCGATGGTTTTTTAAAAATTGTGCGTTAACGCACTTTTGTTTGTGAGCGAATATGCTCACTTATTGTTTTTTAGTTTGAACTTTATTGAATGACAAGGCCAGAAATTTTTCTATTTTCAAGAGGTTATGAATATTGAGCGATTAGAGTAGGCGAGGAACAATTTTTGCTACTTTATGGCTGTGTGAATAGCGGCAATCTTTCATTGGAACTGGCAGGTGACAAATGATGAACT
>QJYE01000390.1 GCA_003235785.1 Nitrospirota bacterium | reverse complement strand
TTCGTTGAGATCTTTTTGTTTATCGCGCTTGTACGCCAGGATGGGCGTGAGTTCCCGGAAGCGATCATATTTTTTGCGCAGGGCGATTTTGTTGGCATTGGCCTTGGCGTAAAATTGATGCATCTGAGCTTCATAGCCCAGTTCCTGAATGGGTATGGTAGCTGGATCTTGGGTGAGGGGGAGTTCATAGCGACAGAGGATGCTGCGGTGAGGAAGAGCTGCCATTTTTAAGGCTTTGGCCACCGTGCCGGTTAACGCATCGACGGTTTCATGATCCGGCGCCATTAACAGGATACGTTTATTTTTGCGTACCTGCTCGAGGATGAGGGCGGTCAGCTTGGTCCATCGAGTTGCCCGGTCGTCTCCCCAAATGGTTGTCAACACTGTAGTGGGAATATTTCCTCTTGCTTGTGCCGTGTCGGCGACCGGATTTGGATGGAGCCAGGGCACCAGCCGTTCAGCCGGCCCGAGCGTAAACGAGTCGGGTTTCGTCGCCATATCAGAGAGCCGTGTGGCTCCCGTCTCTAAGAATCCAGAGGTGTCAGGGACGAGCGTGCCATGCTCCAGCGTCTGTCCGACATGATCAAAGGTTTGGATGATGAGTGATCCATTTTGCCAACCCAGGAGATAGCCTTCGGTGGCCTCCATGTCATTCCCCGGCAAGAGGGTGATCGGGACATCCGCGACGACCCTGGTCCCTGGCAAGACTTCGCAGCGATAGAGGTGAAGCGCGCCGGTTTTTCCAATATGCTGGGCATGTGGAATGTCTAACGGAGCATCTAAGCCTTGGTTCATGCCCACTTCGCGCTCATCGAGCAGTTGTGTGGCTGATTGGGTAAGAAGCTCGTCCAGTTTCATAGTGTTATGGGGCTGAAGGGCTACCGTTGGCGGTTTCTAGAAGGTCTTTGAGGCAAAGCGCTAAGCATCCCAGCCCGCCAGTGAGCGGGGTTCGGTCTGTCTGACAGCTATGATTGTTGGCACATTGAACCAGGCTCGGTAGGCTGGGATCAAGTGGAAGGGGTTGAAGTAAAAAGAGGGTGAGATGTCCGGTCTCCTCGCTGGAAAGAATCGCCAGGCGTTGCCGTTGGTCATCTTCAAAAATGACAGCTTGGGGGGCTGGGGCGACGAACGGTTGGGCCACGGAGAGGCCGGTGAGTGGAATGGTTTGAACAATGACGTTGTCAGGTGGCCTGAGAGGGCGATTGCTAAATCGAAGGTTCAGGTCAGTGAAGGGTTCTGGCGCAGGTGTATTTTCGGTTGTTCCTTGATTGGCGAATGCGTGGGTGGCCCACATGACCAACACGAGGAAAAAGAGGACTCTCATGATTGTTTTCGGAATGATACGGCTCAAAGACGTAAATTTCTACGGGTTATTAAGGATACATCTATTCGCGCGACTGAGATCGCTGAAAGTATACGTGATCACTCAACCATCTGGAAAATTTGGAACATTTTTGAGGCGTTTTGTCCTGATGCCCCCGGTCATCACCCGATGGCTTGGCTATGATGCCTGCGAAGCAACTTGGCTATTCAATTGACTTTTTCCACTATCGGTCTTAAGATGTTTCCCTTATTTGCTAGACTAAGGAGAGTTATCTATGAAGGTGATTTTGCAGGAAAATGTCGAGGGGTTAGGGTATTTGGGCGATGTGTTAACGGTGGCAAACGGGTATGGCCGGAATTATTTGTTGCCGCGAAAGAAAGCTGTTTTGGCAGAAGACCGGCAGGTCAAATTGTTGCAGCATGTTAAACGACAAATTGATCAGAAAGCCAAGAAAGAGCTAGAGGCGTTAGGTGATATTGGTAAGCAAATGTCCAATGTTTCGCTCACCTTTGAAGTTCAAACCGGAAAAGACGATAAATTGTTTGGCTCGGTCACTTCAATGGATATTGCCGAACAATTAGCCGCCAAAGGTATTGAGGTGGATCGACGGAAAATTCAATTGCCGCACCCCTTGAAAGAATTGGGAACATGCAAGGTTCCCATAAAGCTTCATCGAGATGTCGTGGCGAATATAACGGTTAATGTTGTCAAACAGGCGAGCGAGGAGCCGGTTGCCGAAGCACCGGCGGCCAGCGAAGACGCTTCTGTGGCATCTACCGAGACCGAATAAGCCATGCGTCATTCAGTGGGGACTTTAAAAGCGATTCGTGACACCGATTATGAGGTGTATGCGGCTATTCGCTCCGAGGAAAAGCGGCAACGGGAAAATCTGGTGCTTATTGCATCAGAAAATTATGCCAGTCCCGCCGTCCTTGGTGCGCAAGGCTGTTTAATGACTAATAAGTATGCGGAAGGCTATCCGGGGAAACGGTATTACGGTGGCTGTGAATATGTCGATGTGGTTGAAGAACTGGCAATTGCCAGGGCCAAAGAACTCTTTGGCTGTGAGCATGTCAATGTCCAGCCACATTCCGGGTCGCAAGCGAATATGGCTGCGTATCTCGCAGTCCTTAAGCCCGGGGACACCATTTTGGGGATGGATCTGGC
>QJYE01000174.1 GCA_003235785.1 Nitrospirota bacterium | reverse complement strand
TAGATCCGAAGCGTTATTTTTTGGGAAAAGAGACTCATATAGTTTTTTTAAATAATCATACTCATTATTGGGATCACTGAATGCAAGAGATGTTTTGATCAAGTTTTTGAGATCCCCAGGGTAGGGGATGCGCTCCACGGTGACGAATATTTTTCTAAAAAGTCTCATATTGCGTCCAGCAAATTTAAACTTAGTGAGGAGATGGTCTAGTATAGATTCGGCGACTTCGATCAATTCGTCTTTGCTGTATCTATTGAAATTTATAGTTGAATCAAAACGCCTCAGGAGCGCCTTATCAAATTGTCCATAGAGATTAGTGGTCGCAATCAGAACTATTTCATCACTCAATCCGTCGAGGCCTTTGAGCATCGAAGACGTCACGCGACCCATCTCACGTAAATCATTAGAATTAATTCTATCAAGAGCTATAGCATCAATTTCATCAAATAATATGATTATTTTTTCGGGTTGAGGCAGCCGCTGCAACTCCATAAAAATTGAAGCTAAATTTTTTGAAGTTTGACCAAGCTGGCTATCAATCACAGCATCAAAATCCACGGCATACAGATCGCGGTCAAGAATACGTGCAATCTGCTTAACAGTCTCGGTCTTACCCGTTCCAGGGCTGCCCTCAAATAAGAATTTATTTACTCCTACTCTGTGGCCAATAGAATTGATAATGCCAACAATATCATTTTTGATAAGCGTGGGCAGTGGAAGAGGGCTTTCATTGATCAGACTAATTTTTGTAAAGAAAGGAAGGTCGCGCTCGTTGCTTTGTGGCACGAAAGTGTTAGTACCAGATAGTAGAGCCATGATGTATTGGGCTAACTCAGAATCTCCGGTGGTATCAAAATACCTAGCTATCTCATAGGCTTCATTTTTAAACCCCGCCTCGTTTTTTTCGGCGTGGTATTTTATGAGATTCAGGATATTCTTTTTACGCATAAGTTCGCTAATAGGGTTACATTAGCACACTTGTTGGGACAAAGACATAGTTAATGGGGACAAAAAATAAAAATAATAATGAATAACCAAGACTAGCACAAAACCGCCCTTTCAGGCGGTCTTGTTGGTCATAATTGATATCGGCGGGTTTCACGGCCTTGAGGCACGTGAGTTGCTCGATACTAAATTATTATGGCGGGTGCGAAGGGATTCGAACCCTCGATCTTCTCCGTGACAGGGAGACGTGTTAACCGGGCTACACCACGCACCCGTGGTTTTGCATCTGTGTTTGTGCGGCAGAAGGTATCATGCCCCACCGAAATTGGCAAGGGCGGCGGCCATAAAACGCGAAAGGCCTCCTTACGGAAGGAGGCCTTGAGCGAGAGGGGCTATCCGCTAGTCCACGTGCATGATGATCTCGACGTCCGGCGGCTTGTCCTTGCGCGGTCGTGGCTTGAGGAGGAAGTAGAGACCGACGAGTACGGCAGCAATCGGGAGAAAAATGATGATGAGTTGCATCACAGTTCCTTTCTGTGTGAGAGGTACGTGGGGCCGAGGATACGTCATCTTGACGGTTATGTCAACAGCACCAGGCATGATCTGGGCGGATTTGCTATACTACTCCCACTTAGTCCTTAACCCTTGAAACATGACCAAACAACGCATGATTGGCTCTGCATTGGGGAGCTTGGCCGCCATTGCGGTCTCGATCGCCATTGCACCAATGTTGGTAGGCGCGCAGTCCGCAGACGGCACCTCTGGCAAGGAAGATGTGGTGGCCCGCTCGGGCGACACCCCGTTGCAGCGCCAAGCAAAACTCAAACGCACCTGGACGGTGTATCGCGAAGTCGGTTCCACCAAAATTTGGGCGATCGAATTTGCGCCCACTGTCATAACGGGCTCATTCGCCACCACCACACACCTGAAGGGGTTCGTGAAACGTGAAGTGCAGACGCTCGATTTTTTCTCCGCTTTTGACGCCAACTACCTGGTGAAGGTGGTGAAGGAGGGTCGCCTGGACGACATTCCGCAAGCAAATCCGATTATCAATACGGAAGGCTTGGATCCATCCAACTTCCGCAAGGCACCATTTGCCTGCCGCTTGGTGAAGACAACAGCGAACTCTGCCGTGTACCTGTCCTGCCATGGGAAGCGCCGCGTGATTTTGCGCGAAGGCGTGTTCCATCAGTTTGGCTGGGAATTCCGCGACGTGGAAACGGTGAGTGAAACGGACCTTGCCGCACTTGAAGAAGAAGAGGCAGTGGTGGAGGACACGGTCTTCGAGGAAGAAATCGAAGTGGAAGCGTCCGAGAACCGCCACCTCACCGACCGGGTGAAGGAACGTCTCGAACTCCGCGGCAAGGACAACGCCCGCGAACGGTTGATTAAGTCGGAAAATGACAGCCGCGTGTTTCTGCTGGACAAGGAGCGTCGCCGCCGCCATATCGAAAGCATGGAAGCGGCCCGCAAGCACGGGATCAACCTGCGCGACATCACCGAAATATCGGACGATGAGCTCGACGCTATCAAAGAGGGGGATGAAATC
>QJYE01000419.1 GCA_003235785.1 Nitrospirota bacterium | reverse complement strand
AGGGAGGGATTTCCAGGTCCTGAACTCATCAGGAGAGTTTAATTATTTTGGCTTAGCAGAATAACCGACCGAGGGAATGTCTTTGCTTCAAAGCCCGGTATTGGGTTGCACTTTATGTTCGGTGGTTCCTTCGGATGCCAGAGAAGACGGGGGCTTTTGTGATGGGATGCTTGGCAAATTCACGAAAAAGGTGGTGCCTCGATCTTTGACGCTTTGCACTTCAATTTTTCCCTGATGCTCTTGTATGATTTGATGGGCAATGGCTAATCCCAGTCCGGTTCCTTCATGCTCCTGGCTGAAATGTTTGGTGGTAAAGAACGGATCAAAGATATGATCGATATCTTCAGACGTCACCCCTGATCCGGCATCTTGAATTTCCACCTGTACCCAATCAGATTTTTCTTGGGCTTGGAGATGCCGAGTGCGGACAGTGAGGACTCCACCAGCAGGCAGCATGGCTTCTACGGCATTAAATAAGACATTAAGGATCACCTGTTTCAGTTGTTGCCGATCGGCGAAGACTTTTGGTAAGTCCCGCATGAGATCAGTTTCTATCACAATCAGTTCATGTGAAGGACGGACCCGCAGGGTATACAAGCAGGATTCTACGATATCGTTCAGATCTTCCTCTCGTAAAAACGGTTCCATGGGTTTGGCGTAATCCAAGATCTCTCGAGTCAATCGCTCAATCCGAAAGACATCTTCTTTCACCACTTTGCTAAAACGTGCAAGAAATTGCTCATCGTCCTTTCGTTCAGGAGCTAAATCCACAAACGCCTTGATCGACGTTAATGGATTTCGGATTTCATGAGCTAATCCTCCGGCCATCGTCTCAAGCGAGCGAAGCCGATCTGTTCGCCGCACTAACGATTGGGAACGCTTGAGCTCTTCATAAAGTAGGGCGTTATCCAGGGCGATCGAGGCTTCTTGGGATAAGGTGACTAGCAATTCCAGGTCTTGCAGGGAATATCCCCCTCCGCTGTTCAACCTGGGGCCAAATACGCAAAAGCCCAATAGTCGGTTTTTATTGACCAACGGTAGGCATACTTCGGTCCCGATGGTTGCCAGTTGAGACACGACAGCCTGTGATTCGGAATCGGTCATGGATTCCATGATCTCATCAATGACGAAACAATTCGCTCCCTGCCTCAAGCGGCCTTCTAATGAAGCCATAGGCCCTAATTTGAGGCTGGGGAAATCTTGCAACGGTTTGCCATAGCTGGCAACCGGGTCATAATCCTTCCCGCCCGTTTTTCGTAAATATAAGGCTCCCCATTGCAACCTTAAGCTGGGACAAATGGATTGAACAATCGTAGAAGTTAAGTCTTGTAATTCTAAAATCGAGACGAGGGATTTGGAAAAATCCAAGACGGTTTTATATTGATCGTATCGTTCCTTAAAAAAGGCTTTGGTAATGAAGGTCTTGGCTTGCGTTTTCAAGGAAGACGCCCCAAACACCAGGACCAATAATACGAAGAGTTCGAGAAGGGAATACCCGATATTAATAGATCCTAAATACCAACGCTGCCCAAACAACAAGACGGGATAAGCCGGAAACGCCACTAACACGACCAGTACACTTGCCGTGACACCCCGTTCCAACGCCGTCCCAAGATCCAGGAGCCGATAGCGCAGAAGTGTATAGGCGACGACAGAGGTATAGACAGTCAGCAGAATGGCCCCATTAGGCTGAACATCGATGCCGTACCACAGAGGAAAAGTGGTCATTCCACCAGCGTAGGCCACAAGCGATCCCATCGTGAGCAGATAAAAGCGGGATCGTTCGGTTCCACTTTTACTTCGTGCACCTTGAAACAATAACCATGTGCCATAGAGGGAGCAGAACCCAAACCAGATGAGATAGAAATGAAACGCAGGGCCGGGTAAAGGCCAAAAAGGAAACCCACCGGCCGGTTGGACGTCGGCGACAAAATAGGGAGTCCAATTCACCGCAAAAAAGAAGAGGCCGATCCCGGTCGTTAGCCATAGGAGCGAACGCTTACTTTCGATGTGATCTAATAAGGTGCAGACATGCCAGAGGTAGGTGACAGGGAGAAAAATCGCCCCCGCCATTAGCAACCGGACATAAAGCAAGGCCGCGTCATGGGTGGCAGAGAGTTGCCATGCCCAGTAGCCGTATCCCCAGAGGGAAGCGGAAAGAGCATACAGACCATAGGCTTGATGTTTGGGATTGGTTGGATTTTTCGCGTAAACAATAACTCCCGAAACGGTGGCGGCTAGACCGCTCAGAAGTCCACTGAAGGCATGAAAATTCACGTAGAAGAAAAGTTCCGGGGTGAGATGACGCTAACCCTCTCGCCTGCATCAAACCAGATGATCCTATTGGACAATAAATATCTGTAGAAGTCAAAGCTCTTTATCCTCATTCGGCAATTGGTCGTTATCTCATTTATTCACACACCCGCTACGCAGGTTGCTCAGGGTGAACAGGATTTTTGTAATTTGATTACAGCCTCTAATACGCGGCTTATTCAA
>QJYE01000448.1 GCA_003235785.1 Nitrospirota bacterium | reverse complement strand
ATGGGCGGATGCCAGCGCTTCAAGATGTTGCCGTCGTTCCGAGAGAGGCGGATGAGTGGACAAATAGCGAAAGGGCGAAGTATTTTCCCCATCGGCATGACTGAGTTTTTCAAAAAACGAGATCATGCCTTCTGGATGAATACCGGCTTGTTGGAGGAGAGCCAATCCTTGTTTATCAGCTTGATTTTCCGCCTCACGACTATATGACAGCGTTTGCAATGTTTGCGCGGCTTGTAATCCATACGAGAGCATGCCACTGGCATCCCCGCTCAAGGCTGCGATGATGACGGCCATGGAGACATGTTGTACGATGAGTCGCATACCATGTCGCAACAGGACATGTTGAATTTCATGGGCTAACACTCCCCCTAATTCTTCAGGCGTATCAGTTTTCTGAAGGAGCCCCCGAAACACAATTAGATATCCGCCTGGCGCAGCCATCGCATTCACCATGGGGCTATCGACGATGGTCACATGAAATTGGTACGGAGAATCCTGAATGGGAGTGATGAGCTTCCCCATGATGGTTTCCAGGGTATCGGTCAGCTTGGCGTTGTCGCAGACGTGTTCCTTCTCCGTGAATTCTTGTTGCACAAATTGGCCCAATTGTGTTTCCCACGAAATGGGGATGGCTGCGGTGATCGGTCCCGCGAGGGAGGGAATGCCCCACGTCAAAATGCCATAGATGATGGGAAGTGCGGCCAGAGCTGCTGCAATAGTCCAATAGACGCGCTTGTGGCGCATGCCGGGATGATGAAAGTGGCGAGCTGCGTCTCCGCCCAATTGGTGAATGACTACTAAGATATTGGCATTGGGAATGGCCAGTGTTTCGGATAGACCGGATCCCCGTTCGAGACGAACTTCTTCTCCGGAATAGCGGCCTTGTGTTTGTCGAATTTCGGAATAGGCCCAAAACTGAGGTGTGCCGGAGGTGAGATGGAATGTCAGCCCCTTGGGTTCTACGGTGATGGAGACGGGTTGGGGAACAAGCGAGCGTCCATCGTAATAGGACCCTTTCCAATTAATTTGAGTGGTCATTGGAAGAAAAGTGAAAAGTGAAAAGTTGGGAGTAAGGGATACAATAGAAAGGGGGAATGGCGTGAGATCTTCCGAGTGAAGGTTCCACTATCCTAAATCAAACCCGGCGTCAAAATATCCAGCCAATTCTTCCCCTGTGGGTGAGGCGTCCAGCGCCTCTTGTTCGATTTGTTGTAAATCTAACGGGCCTTGGAGTCCCAAATAATGATACAGAAATTGAAGATTTCGTACTTGAACCCAAGACCAGGCCAATCCGAAGGTGAGCACGAGCATCAAAAAATTAATCACGCGTAGTTCAATCAGGCTCCATGTGGAAGCCGTAAACTGAAACGAGGCCTTGCCGATGGCCGAATGATTCCAGAAGTAGCGTTGCTTGGAGACTTGTAAATAGAACCAGGACCACATGAACGCGATGATGTTCACCAAGATTCCGACTGCGAGCCATGAAGGGAAGTTTCTCCCTTTGAGCCACTCCGTCACGTGACTTTGAGCCTCCGGAGCGATTGAAATTCCAGAAAGCTCTACAAGGACCAGTATTGTCGTGAGAAGAACGCCAAGGATGAGCGCTAAGGCTTTTCCGTAGATCCCCAGCAGGGCCATGCCCGTTCCATTGTAAGTAAAATGCCGATTGCCGAGATAGGTGTGCGTTGTGAGAAATGCTCTTCGCGTATTTTCAAAGAACGGGTAATAGATGCCAGCGGTGATGAACGTCAAGAAGGTCCCAGTAAACCAGATTTTCACATAATCTTTGACGTGTCCGCGAAAGGAAAAGCGAATAGCTCCTAAAGCCGTGCGGCTTAAACGGTACCGATGTGAGCCGACGACGGCGATGGGAATGAAACAGAAGACCATCATGACCGCTAACGCATTGGGTATCCAGGGTGGTACCTGCTCCCACATGATTGGAACAAGACTGAGGAACCCATAGGGAACACCAAATACAACCAAGGCTTTCGACCATCCCTTGAGGAGTTCCTGGCCGGTCCCATGATAGGAAAAACGGATTTTGGCAAAGCTGGTTTGACTACTCAAAAATTGGCGAATACGCACGCGGCCCCAGAACGAATAGATGCCCAGGGTCAGCAAGGTATAGAAGGTATTGATGATGAAAATGCCAAAAAGGGTTCGACCCCGTCCCCAAAAAATTGGATGGTAAATCGACCGGCTCAATGAATCGGTTGTTTGGGGGAGGTTATTCGTTGGAGGGTGCTTTTGATCAGAATGTGCCTGAGTATCTAGTGGCGAGTTCAAATCCGATGATGCTTGAGTCATGAGATTAGACGAAACTGGCAAGTCTGTAGGGGATCCCAAAGAGGGAGTCGCGAGAATTGCGCCGCAATGTGAACAGGTGTCTTCGGTGCCTGAGGCTAAGGTGCAATGTGGACAGATGAAAGTCGAGGTTGATTCCATAAAGGGGCCGGAAAATTTTTGCCGTTGGCTGCCTCTTTGAATGACGCGGAAGTCGCAG
>QJYE01000447.1 GCA_003235785.1 Nitrospirota bacterium | reverse complement strand
CAAGATTCCTAACATCCACATTTCACGATCAAAAAACTCCTTCACCCCGGTAGACAGCAGACTCTCCTGAACACGGCCATTGAGTTCAAAGGTCATAAACGGAAAAACATTGGCCAGGGTAAAGAGAATAAGGCTAGTGAGCGCCAGGATAATGGTATGCTCGAAACTGTCCCGTTTTTTCGCATACAGCGCCGCCCCACATCTCGAACACTTGGCTCGCTCGCCATAACGCAACGGATGAATACGATGAAGGAGATCGCATTCATGGCAGGCGATTAAAGTATGTAGCGCGGTCATGTCTTCCTTATTCAATCTGCCAGTAACCAGAATTTTCAATGATTTATTTAGTGGGAACCATATTCTACCCCTTTTATTTGAGCTCATTCCACCAAGAAATTCACTCCCGACTGGCCAACACCTATGAAGCAATGTCTCCCTCTGTCCTTTCCATGCAAACCGGATCCGATCATCCTCACCTTACCTTTCCCGACATTGGTTATCAGAAATCTCTCTTCCCCTCCGTCATTCCCGGCATTGGTTATCGGGAATCCATCTTCGCTTCTTTTCAGATTGATCCCTGCCACAAGCACGCAGGGATGACGAACGGGGGGATGGATCCCTGCCAACAACCTGCAGGGATGACGAAAGGGAGATGGATACCTGCCACAGATACTGACCGAAAGAGACTGTCTAAGTTTTCACCCGTCAGTCCTCTCCGCTCACACCGCCCTTTGCCAATTCCCGGCGCCGGCCATATCCCCTGGCCCACGGGTTGGCGGTGACGCCGTGCAAAAGTATGCTGAGGATCACCGTCCACACTACAACCTGTGCCAACGCAAAGCTGTTCGGCAGATTGGCTTGTAACACAATAACACCGAACACAATACTCGCGAGTCCGCGCGGACCGAACCAGCCCACAAACAATTTGCCTTCCCTACTCAACTCAAAACCTGCGAGCGAGATAAAAACCGGTAGCATGCGAATGAGGGTCAGGCTCAGGACGGCGTACAGGACAACCGACCAGTTGAAATATTGGAAGGCCCGGCTCACCACTGCCGCCCCGAAGAGCACCCAGGTCAGCAGCGCAAAGGTATCGCCCGTACCCTCCGCCGCGCGCAGGAGTGTCTCACGGTGTTCCTTGAGTCGAACACCGAACAGCAGCCCACCCACGAACGCGGCAATAAATCCACTGCCGCCAAAAAGCTGGGCCGTCGCGAAACATCCTATGGCCAGGCCCACAACCGGAAACTGGATCCAGGTGTGAGAAATCCACTGCCGCCGGTGACACAGGCGAAGGAGCCATACGGTACCGGTGGTCAGCGCAAGCCCCACGACAAGCCCGATGCCAATTTCCTCGGCGAGGAAGTTGAACACAAGAGATCCCGTACTCTGATCACCGCCATGGCCCAGAGCCAGCGCGAGAAACACAAACAGGATCGGGACGCAAATCCCGTCATTGAGACCACTCTCCACATTGAGACCTTGCCGAACCTCGTTGGGTACGGCCGGGTTGGTGATCACACCCTTACCGAGGGCAGCATCCGTTGGTGCCAGCATGGTCGCCAGCAGAGCCACTTCGAAAATGGACAGCTCTTTAAAGAGCAGCATACCCACCCCGAAACCAAGCAGAATGGTGAGCGGCAGGCCCAACAACAGCAGCCGAGTAGGGAGGGCCCATCCCTTGCGCAAAACACCAAGATCGGCACCGGCCGCATCGGTGAACAACACCAGGGCCAATGTCAGTTCCGCGAGAATCCGAATTAATTCCCTATTCACTTCAAGGGCCAGGAGGCCGAGCCCCAAGGGCCCGGCAAGCAGACCAAAGGCCGTAAAAACAATCGGGCCACTCACCGGCGAGCGCTCGACGCCACCGGCCACGGAACTATAGACAAGAACAAATATCGCCAGAAGAGCTAGCTTCTCATACATCATTGCCCTCTCAGCGTTGTTTGGCCCTTCGACGTAGGAATCATTATGAACCCCTCCCAAGGTACATATTCCGAAACAGGATAGCATATGTTTTTCGTGATTACTTTTTCCCTCTGGCAATAAGTGAGTATAGAACTAACGATAACGGAAAAATCACCCACACCAGGATGGCGCCAGTGACGGTGATAAAGGCTAGAGACATCGAAAGCCCCGCAATAACTAAGGCGGGGTAAGCGACCAGCCAGTTGGGATGTACCCACTCTTCCGTGGCATCTTCCCCGTACCATTCAGACTTGCCGACAACGTACCAATGCAGCATATGCAACGAAAAGGCCGCAAGGCCAATTGATCCAGAGAAAAGAAAGATCACAATAGGATCTTCCCCGTAATGACCAAAAAGCGAAGCCGTGTAAGGAGTCAGGGTTACAAAGAGGAGGTGAACAAAATTAAGCCCAAACGTCCACTCATTGCATTTGCTGAGAGGGTTGAGGACCATGTGATGTCTAATCCAAAGGGTGCCCACCACGAAAACGCTTACAAGATAGGAAAAAAAATTCGGAATTTGTCTTACTAAATCATCAATGAT
>QJYE01000027.1 GCA_003235785.1 Nitrospirota bacterium | reverse complement strand
AAGAGGCCAATGATGTTCCGATTGTTTTGCAGATGTATTGGTTGCTTTCCAGATTTTGTGGCGTTTTGCAAAGAATCCATTCAGCCTTTTGGGGCAATTTTCCACACATTCAGGTAACAGGGACCACAAACTCCCGTAAATTTAAAAGTATGCTGTGGGTATAGAAATTGAAAGGATGGCAGTGATGAGAGATTTTGGAGGAAGAAGGATTTTTCATGAGGGTGAGAATGATTTCATACAGGTGTATGAGAGTAGGGAGGGCCGCAGTCACTTGGCTCAGCGGTGAGGAGCTATTGAGGTGGGGCCTTGAATCATGATTGGGAATCAGAGCTGTCAGGCAGAGGGTTGGTTTTTTTAACTATTAACAAGAGGAGGATAGTACTATGGCGACTCGACCTTCCATCGCAATCGACACCGTTCCCTTACCGGAACGGACTATTCGTGTCACTGTTCCAGCTAAGGTTGCCTATAATCTTAAAAACATTCAAAAAATTCAAGCTACCGTACTCGGTCGCCTCGGCTGTCCGGCTTGCTGCTCAGGCTGGGATATTCGTTTCGATCTCGCACGATCCTTTGCCGTTGATGATCGATTAAACGTCCGAGAAATCCACAACGTTTCCGAGTTGTAAGACGACATATTTTTAGCGCTGACCAACCATGCCCAATTTGCCAGAACTCGGGGTAGGCATTGTTTATGTCCCCGGACTGGAGCCACTGCTCGAGTCCGGGGACTCCCCCGTAGACGTACTAGAGATTGAGCCGCAGACCTTGTGGCACTACCGGCCAAAAAATAAGCCGGCCTATTCGTTCCCCTCAGAGGCCATCCAACATCTAAACACCTTTCCACAGAGGAAAATTGTTCACAGCATTGGTTTTGCGGTGGGCGGATCCCAACAGCCGGATTCTGATTTTCTCTCTGCACTGGCGACCTCTGTTGAGTGTCTGGGGGCACCATGGGCAAGTGAACATTTGAGTTTTACATCTGCCCGAGGAAGCCAGGGTCACTTTCATGCCGGGTTCATGCTGCCCGGGGCGCAAACTCCAGAGGGGATTGCCTTAGCTGTCCGAAACATTCGCACGTTTGCTCATCACCTTCCTGTTCCCTTTGCCGTTGAGACAGCCGTGAACTACCTGCAACCGCGTCCAGGTGAGCTGCGAGATGGTGAATATGTTGCGAGGGTGGTGAGCGAAGCCGACTGTGGCATTCTGCTTGATTTACACAATATATGGACAAACGAGCAAAACGGGCGACAACGAGTTGACGAATTTCTCTCAACCATTCCACTCGAACGCGTATGGGAGATTCATCTTGGGGGAGGAAGGGAATATCAAGGCTTCTGGCTTGATGCCCATTCGGGTGCCGTACCGAAAGACGTCATGGCACTGGCTAAAGACGTGGTTCCGCGACTTCCCAACTTGAAAGCGATAATCTTTGAGATTTTCCCAACTTTTGTGCCGATCGTTGGCGTGGATGTTATCGGACAGGAATTGGTAAATATTCAAGCGATCTGGAGGCGACGACGTCAACCTAATGACGAAATGGGGCGTGACGCACCACAAGGGTTCATTCCAACCTATGTAAAAGAAACAGAGGAGGAAGGTTTTGCGACAAGCCCGGCGATATGGGAAAGAACTCTTGGGGAACTCGTCACACGAGGCGAAAGTGCCGGCCCGTTGGCCGATCAGCTCGAGAAGGATCCCGGTGTGCCGCTTATACGCGAACTCGTGTGGAAATTTCGTGCAGGGGCGATCGTCAACGTCTTGAATTGGGCTTCAACTCTCATCATGCTTCAATGTGGGGATGAATTTTTTGAAAAGCAGCTCGATCGCTATTTCAAGTCAACCTCTCCTCAACCCTTTGCCTCAGAGGAAGCCGGCTGTTTCATCCAATACCTCCGTACGCAGGATCTTGACGTTCCCTACCTACAGGAAACCTTGGATTTTGAAGAGGCTGCCATGGCAGCACTTCTCACAAAAGAAGCCCAGGTGATTCGAGCAAGGCACAATCTTCATGCTCTGCTCAACGCCTTAGCCGATGGTCAGGTTCCCCACGATCTGGAAGAAGGATCCTATGAGATTGAAATTCCACCCAACGATGAGGTGAATTCAAATGTCAAAATCTGTACGTAACAACGCGTGGCCAACAGAAGTTAGATGAATTTATCAATATGTAGTCGCATCGTGTTTGTAAAAGTAGCTTCACTGCTTTATGCCAATCAGGGGAATTCAAGTTTGAAGGGCGATAGTGGGAGAAAAGTATGGCATGAGCATTTTTGCGTGGTGTCCCCTTGCCGCTCATTTGTCTGTGTATCGGAAAGATAGCTTGACCATCTTTTTCCCCCTTTCGCTCACACTAGAAACCTTTCACGTATTATAGGAGGGTGTAGGCTTATGTCTGCGTCGCTTGACCATGTTCACTCTGGTACCCCGATGGGTGCGAACTTGATCGATGACGGTGCCACGTTTCGCGTCTGGGCGCCGCATGCCTCTGCTGTGCATGTGATCGGCGACTTCAATAATCGCCGGC
>QJYE01000527.1 GCA_003235785.1 Nitrospirota bacterium | reverse complement strand
ATATCGGGGACAAAGAAACTCTCATCAGGCGGTCCGCTGTCAGCAATCACCCTTCCACTCGTCAGAGGGGGAAAGGAAACACTGGGAACACTTCAAAAAGAAGGTAAGGGGTAATTGGACTTTGTCTATCAAGGCCTGCATTGCCCCTATGCAAACAATATCTCAAGAAATTGGAAAGCTTGAAAGAGCAATTTATTGCGACCGGTACTGAAATTGTGGCCATATCAGGTAACCCTGCCGAAAAGGCTGCGGCAATGGTAGAAGCGACGGGAGCCACTTTTGCCGTTGCCTATAGGCTTTCTATTGAGCAAATGCAGGACTTGAGACTCTCCATCTCCAACCCACGATCATCAGACGAAACAGACCGGCCTTTTCCCGAACCTGGCATGTTTGCCGTGAACGGTGAAGGGAAGGTCCAATTGATCAATATATCAAACACTCCCTTTAATAGGGCGGACCTGGGAGAATTAGTGGAAACCATCGAATGGATTCAGGAAAATAACTATCCGATTCGAGGCACCTATGAAGAGCCTGCATTTACTTGACGAAATCAATTAAGTCATTTACAAAAATTTGCATTCTATCAGCCAATACAGTCGCCTGAATTTCAATCTTCCCATGCCGAACGGACTGACTATCCTTGATGTGCGCGATCGAGTTCACCAGGCTCAATCCGTCACCGTGCTGACTGGTGCGGGCATTTCGGCCGACAGTGGTGTTCCGACCTTTCGGGGTGCTGATGGTCTGTGGAAAAATTTTCGACCAGAAGAGCTGGCTTCCCCTGAGGCTTTTGCACGGGACCCTCAACTCGTCTGGGAATGGTACAACTGGCGACGGGAATTACTGGCAACGAAACGCCCCAATGCCGCACACGAAGCCCTCGTCCAACTCGAAAGGCTCATTCCGGATTTTTGGGTCATCACGCAAAATGTCGATGGACTTCATGCCGCTGCCGGCACTCAAAACCTTTCAGAAATTCATGGTAATATCTGGAAAGTCCGTTGCACGCAATGTCACAGCATTAGGCCGAATCATGACGTCCATTTACCATTTCCACCAAGCTGTGCAAATTGCGGAGGCCTGTTGAGGCCGCATATTGTGTGGTTTGGGGAATCACTGGCCACTGAAGATCTTGAACAGAGTTACGCAGCCCTACAACGTTGTGACATACTTTTGATTATTGGGACATCCGGGGTCGTCTATCCGGCAGCCTCGTTTGCTTCTGTGGCCAAAGATCATGGTGCCTTCGTGGTAGAAATGAATATGGAGGCCACACCCAATTCATCAGTCATGGATGTAGCGTTTCAGGGCCGGGCCAAAGAGTTAGTCCCGCTCCTGCTCTAAAGTCACTCTTTACAGCCATTTTCTTGACTCGCTTTGTGACGGTTTGTTACGTTTTTTTGTTTAGGGATTCTCAGTACTTATACTGGAGCAACCGATGCAACTTACAATAAATGGTAAAGTAGAAAACCTAGATGTTTCTACGGTACTGGATGTGCTCAAGGCCAAGGACATTGACCCGCAATTGGTGGCTGTCGAAGTCAATACGCAGATGATCGATCAGGAAAATCTGGGTACGACCTCTTTGAAGGAACATGACAAGCTGGAATTTTTATTTTTTATGGGCGGTGGCGCATGAACGCCAAATGTTTAAAGTCCATCACCGAAGGCATTGGCGGCACACCGCTTGTCAGATTGAACCGCCTTTCTCCAGAAGGAGGGGCGACCATCTATGGAAAAGCCGAATTTTATAATCCTGGCGGAAGCGTGAAAGACCGCATTTGTTTGAATATGATTGATGAAGCTGAGCAGCAAGGCCTGTTGAAGCCTGGCGGGACCATTGTTGAACCTACAAGTGGCAATACCGGTATTGGCTTAGCCCTCGTCTCTGCCGTCCGTGGCTATAAACTTATTCTGGTCATGCCTGAAGGCATGAGCCTCGAACGAGCCAGCCTGCTTTCTTCCTATGGGGCCCAATTAGTCTTGACCCCGGCGAGGGAAGGCATGCGAGGATCTATTAAGGAAGCCGAAAGCATCTTAGAGCAGAATCCAGAATATTTCATGCCGAATCAATTTTCGAATGCTGCGAATCCGGCTATGCACCGAAAAACCACCGCGTTGGAAATTTGGGATGCGCTGGATGGCAAGGTTGATGCGTTTGTCGCAGCCGTAGGAACGGGAGGCACGATTACCGGTTGCGGAGAAGTCTTTAAAGAGAAAAACCCCAATGTGAAAATCGTGGCAGTGGAACCATCAGGCTCACCGGTCTTATCCGGAGGAGAGGCAGGTCCCCATAAAATTCAAGGCATTGGTGCAGGCTTTGTTCCGAAAGTGTTAAACCGATCATTACTTGATCAAATTATGACCGTAACAGACGAAGAAGCCTATCAAACCACGAAACAACTCGCGAAAAAAGAAGGGCTCCTCGTTGGGATTTCTGCTGGGGCAAATGTCTTTGCGGCACAAAAAGTCGCTGAGTCGTTGGGTGCCGGGAAAAATGTTGTCACCATTCTGTGTGACACCGGCGAGCGGTATCTCAGTATCGAAAAATACTTCAACATCTAACTGTTGTCTCTCAACCCTGAAAAAACAGCCATGAGCTTTACCGAAGATCAAATTACCCGTTATAGCCGCCATATCCTTTTGCCGGAAGTTGGCGGAAAAGGCCAAAAGAAACTCTCGCAAGCGAAGGTGTTTGTCGTGGGTGCCGGTGGCCTTGGTTGTCCTGTGGCCTATTACTTAGGGGCGGCTGGCATTGGTACCATTGGATTGATTGATAGTGATGTGGTGGACCTTTCCAACCTTCAACGGCAGGTGTTGCACCATACCCCTGACGTGGGTCGCTCGAAGACGCAGTCGGCTAAAGAGAAAATTCAAGCTTTAAACCCCGATGTACAGGTCAACACCTATGAAGAGCGACTGACGGCTCAAAACGCCCGAGAGATTATTCGTCAATATGATGTCGTGATTGATGGCGTCGATAATTTTCCCGCGAAGTTTCTCATCAACGATGCCTGCTATCTGGAAAATACCCCACTCGTTCATGGGGGCATTCTTCGCTTTGAAGGCCGAGTCATGACAATTGTTCCGAATGAATCGGCCTGCTATCGCTGCATCTTTAAAAATCCACCACCAACAGGGGTGGTTCCCACTTGTCAGGAAGCCGGAATTATTGGGGTCGTGGCTGGTATCATTGGCACCATCCAAGCAACAGAAGCCATCAAGCTGATCCTGAAAATTGGCCAGCCGTTAACGAACCGGCTGTTAGACTTCGATGCTCGCACCACCACCTTCCGGGAAATACGCGTGAAGCGAAATCCATCATGTGCACTCTGTGGTCCCAACGCATCGTTGACCGAACTGATTGATTATGACGAACCTGAGGCTTGCGCAATCTAATCAGCAGACATCATACGTACGTAATCTGGAACATATGACAATCCCTCCGAATTTGGAGGGGAGGATGAAATTATGACGAAGAAAATGCAATCGCTAGTCTGCCGGGAATGTGGGAAGGAATATCCTACCCAAGATATCCACGTCTGCGAACTCTGCTTTGGCCCACTGGAAGTGAAGTATGATTATGAGGCCATTAAACAGGAAATCTCACGAGAAAAGATTCTTGCCGGCCCGAAAAGCCTCTGGCGCTATATAGACCTGCTTCCTGTCGAAGGCACAAATTTCATCGGTCAGCATGCCGGGTTTACGCCACTGGTCCATGCAAAAAACCTTGGTGCCTTTTTGGGCCTCGACCATCTGTATATTAAAAATGATTGCGTAAATCACCCAACCCTTTCCTTTAAAGATCGGGTCGTGGCCATCGCGTTAACTCGGGCACGCGAACTCGGCTTTGAAACTGTCGCCTGTGCCTCCACCGGCAATTTAGCCAACTCCGTTTCCGCCCACGCGGCTTCAGCCGGCATGAAATGTTATGTGTTTATTCCCGGCGACCTTGAAGCAGCGAAGGTATTAGGCAATCTCATCTATCGTCCGAACGTGATTGAAATCGAAGGCAATTACGATGACGTCAATCGATTATGCAGTGAAATCGCGGGAGAACGGCATTGGGCATTTGTGAACATCAACATCCGACCTTATTATGCTGAAGGATCTAAAACGCTGGCGTTTGAAACCGCCGAGCAATTGGGTTGGCGCGCTCCTGACCAAGTGGTCGTACCAATGGCCTCGGGATCGCTACTCACGAAGATTTGGAAGGGATTAAAAGAATTTGAGAAAGTCGGAATTCTTGATTCTGTTTCCACTAAAATCAATGGTGCGCAAGCCGAAGGGTGCTCGCCCATCGCGACGGCCTATCGAGAGGGCCGCGACTTTTTCAAGCCAGTCAAGCCCAATACCATTGCCAAATCCTTAGCCATAGGGAATCCTGCCGATGGCTATTATGCACTGAAAACGGTGGCAGAAAGCCATGGGGCCATGGATGCCGTCACCGATGATGAAATCGTTGAGAGCATCAAGCTCCTCGCCCAAACGGAAGGCATTTTCGCCGAAACCGCCGGAGGCGTGACGATCGGAGTGCTACGCAAATTAGTGAAACAGGGATTGATACGGAAAGACGAAGTGACGGTCGCCTACATCACCGGCAATGGCCTCAAAACCCAAGAAGCGGTCGTGGACTCGGTAGGACGGCCTACTCGCATTCAACCCAGTCTCAAGCACTTTACGCAGACCTTTGGCATTGAGGAGTCAACATGATTAAGGTACGTATCCCCACTCCGCTTCGTCCCATGACCGGTGGAAAAAATGAAGTGGAAATTGCAGGCAATTCCGTGGCAGAAATTCTTGAGAATTTAGGGTCCGCCCACCCCGGCATTAAAGAGCGCATTTGTGACGACCAGGGGGAGGTACGGCGATTTATCAATATCTATGTCAACGAAGAAGATATTCGATTTCTCACAGGGAAAGAGACCCCCTTAAAAGAAGGCGATGAAGTCTCCATTATTCCCGCCATAGCAGGAGGCAGATAAATGGCTAAACTTCGATTCCATGTTCGCTATCCTGAAGAAAAAATTCCCGAACCGATTCTCTATGAAATTGGCCATGAGTTTAAAGTGATTCCCAGTATCAGACGAGCCGATGTTCGAGAAACCACCGGGTGGATGGATGTGGAGTTCACCGGCGAAACCGACGAAATCGAACGCGCCATCGACGGTTTACGCCAAAAAGGTTGTATCGTCGATCCCATCGAATTAAACGTTGTGGAGTAAGAGCACAAAATCCTATGCAATTCACAGACGCACAAATCAACCGCTATAGCCGCCAGATGATTCTGAGTGAGGTGGGTGGCAAAGGCCAGAAGAAAATTCAGGAGGCGAAGGTTCTGGTCATTGGAGCAGGAGGACTAGGATCCCCGGCCGCCTTGTATTTAGTCGCCGCAGGCATTGGTACCCTCGGACTGACAGATGGTGATGTTGTCGACCTTTCTAATTTACAACGGCAAATTCTGCATACGACTGACCGCATTGGAATGCCGAAAGTTGAATCAGGTGGGCAACTCTTATCGGCGCTGAATCCTGAGACAACACTCGAACTCTATCCGGAACATGTCAGCAAAGAGAACATCATGCCTCTGCTTGAAAAGTACGACCTTATTCTTGACGGTTCCGATAATTTTTCGACTCGATTTTTGATTAATGATGCCTGTTTTTTTGCAAAAAAAACCCTTATTTCTGGCAGCATCTTTCGGTTTGAGGGGCAATTAGCCACTATCAAGCCCCATGAGGGCTTTCCCTGCTATCGCTGCTTGTATCCGGAACCACCGCCTGCCGGGTTGGTGCCGAATTGTCAGGAAGCCGGCGTCTTGGGTGTCTTAGCCGGAACCATTGGTGTGCTTCAGGCCAATGAAGCCATCAAAGAAATCTTAGGGCTTGGAGAAACACTGGCTGACCGTCTTCTTCTGTATGACGCCTTAGATATGACCTTCAGAAAAGTTGGCCGGCCTAAAGCCCCTGATTGCCCTCTCTGTGGACCGAATCCCACCATTACGGCCTTGGGAGAGGACTACGAGGTTGCCTGCAGCCTCTGATCCCCATGTTCTATATTCCTTCTGGCCTCATTCAAGACATGATTGCTCATGCTCGGGAACTCGCCCCGCATGAATGCTGCGGCATTCTTGCCGGCACAAACCAGACCGTCGCCGAAAATTATCGTATCACCAATATCTTGGCCACGATGTCCGAGCAGGAATTATCCCGTTTTGAAGGAGCCAAGCTCTCTGATCTGCAACGACTCTCACCTGAAGAACGTGCCGACATTGCCTTCCAAATGGATGCCAGGGAAATGGCCATGGCCCAGCGTGCCATCCGCGCAAAAGATCATGAGCTGCTAGGCTTCTATCATTCGCATACCTTTAGCCCAGCTCGACCCTCTCAAACCGACATCACCATTGCGATGGAATTCGAAAGTTACCGGACAAAGCTCAATCTACCCGCTCCGCTTCACCTCATCGTCTCCTTGGAACACCCCGATACACCAGACATTCGTGCCTATCGCATCATGGATTCCCAAGCCACCGAAGTCTCAATCCAGCCAATTTCTGGCTCATAGACGTCCGGGGTCTCTCCAGGAATCGTTTTTTTTACTAGACCGATAGACATCCAGCTCAGTGAATTGAGATAATGAGAAGGTTTCTCAATTCATTCCGAAGGAGTTCCCTCTATGCCACCAGCAAAAGGTCTTCTCTGTCTCATTGGACTTGTCCTCATGTTTCAAACAAGTGTCCCGGTCTTCGCGGAAGCGTCCACCCCGCTTAAAAGTTATTACAGCCCCATTGTTCGATTGGAAGCCGACAAAGGCTATTTCCTTGTCACGACGGATTCAGGAATTCAATGGATCCAAGTCGAAGACACGGCCAAACCTCATCTCAAAACATTGGAAGTTGGCGACATGATTGATGTCGTTGTGGAACTACGACCAGATAACGCGCCAGCGCTGCTCAAATCGTGGAAGCTTGCTCGAAGCTCCTCGCCATGCAAAATTTTTAACGGCAAAACCTGCAGGGACAAAGAATGATCCACATGGCTTAACCACCCCCTGCTCTCCAAGGCTTACCCTGCCCTTCTGTCTCGGAGGGTAAAGAAACATTGACCCTCTTTTCATTTTAAGCAAGCACAATCACTCCTGCCATTGCGTATTCGACCATTTTGAAGGGACGAAGGAAAGCCGCCTTCGCCGTCACTATAAAGCCAAGCAATTCCTTTCCCGCGAACTACCCTGGTAAACATTTTCCTCAAAAGCTAAGAGTTCCTCCTGGAAGGTAGCTGCAATCTCTGGCCTGGCCTTTAGATCCTAAACACGGCAATTATTGCTGTAAGGAAATGTTGAATAATTGCGATTTCCAAGGGCATAAAGCTCAGGATTGCGGTGCCTATCAAAGATTTGTTGAGTCCCAACTACCATATGGAAGTGTTGAATAATTATTTTTTAACGAGCAAATACGCCCACAAACACGTTGGGTGCCTGAAGGCATCTGGACTGTTCAAAAAAGCCCATTCAGCAAGGCCGCAGCCAGTGGTGCGCGCGTAGCGTACTTCCAGTACGTCAGCACGGAAAACCGGTGAGAACGCCGCCTTACTTATTCCATCCTGACAAGGTGGAACATTTGTTTTCAACAGCCCTATTTTCAAGTTGCTCATTTCATGGACTTCTGGATAGTCCATAAGGTCGGCTCCGCAAAGTTGCACTCATGCTGATTCGTTCCGTTCAAGCACCTTCTGAAACATACTGCCTGAAACATACCGCGAACCACCGATGAATGTGGAACCATTTGTCCATCCTGCCCATTAAAACCAGGCAAGGAAAAGCGCAAGAATTTGACTTTTTAAATTGACGTTATGTCTTTCAAAGATTACAATCACGCATCTGATGTTTTCCTAGATCTAGAGTCTTTCAACACCCATAATCTAAGCTCTAGAAATCAAAAGGCTTCTTTTTTCCACCTGAAAAAACCAAACATGCGAGCTCTAGGCCTCTTCTTCATATTGGCGTTAAGTGCATTTCCAGCCACAGCTCAGGCAGAGGAGGCCCGGGCCGCCGTGGCCTCTAATTTTCTCACCACGTTCCGGATGCTGGCATCTGATTTCGCCAACAAGACCCATCACCAAATTCTGATTATTTCAGGCTCAAGCGGAAAGCTCTACGCGCAAATTCAACATGGCGCCCCTTTTGATCTATTTTTTTCTGCGGACCAACATCGCCCGGAACTTCTGGAGAAAGAAGGGCAAACCATCAAGGGAAGCCGATTTCCCTATG
>QJYE01000458.1 GCA_003235785.1 Nitrospirota bacterium | reverse complement strand
CCTTCATAGCCTGCCCTCCTTTATGGTGGCTCTGCGTTGTGGAAACGTGTTCCCGCAGTGTAACCCACGCTCTCGTCGCGGTGGGGCAGGTTAATACATAATGTCTAGGATGAAGTTTGTGTAACAAAAATTTACCTAGGTGAAAATGCGACATCATAATGACGAATAGCAGACAAGAATTGAGTCCAAGTAAAACTAGAGACAATGCATGAGCATGAAATGAGACATGTGGGAGAAACGATTCGGCAACGCATTGGTCGTACGGCTAGCTCAGTGCTGAGCCGCAGTCCATATGCGGTCGGAATTGATATTGGGTCTTGTTTATTGAAAACCGTTGTCTTGCAGCCCGGGAAGAATGAGGTTTCGTTGAAAGCCTTCTCAATGCAAGTGACTGGTGGAACCCCTTTTCAGGATGAAGCATCTCAAGTGTATCTTGTGGAGTCTATCAGGGAAAACATGACGATTCCGTTGCAAAGCATAGGAATGGCATTATCGGGGCCTTCGGTTTTTGTCAAACCATTGAGCTTGCCTGAGATGACGGAGGAAGATCTTCGAGAGCATCTATCCTTAGAGCTTGATCGATATATTGTGTTGGATGCGCAGGATGCGCTGTGGGATGTGTATCATCCAAAACGTTCACATGGGGCGGCAAGCTCAGAACAGGAATATTTCCTCGCTGTGGCGAAAAAAGTTTGCGTAGAAAGCTGGATCACTGCCTGCCGTCAATGTGGAGTGACCGTCAGGTTTGTGGATGTGGATGCATTTGCCTTGATTAATATGGTCACCTACAACTATGGGCATAAAGGGGCATGTTTGCTGGCACATATGGGGCCAACAGGAATACTCATGATCGTCATACGGGAAGGAGAGCCGGCGTACATTCGGAAGGTGTCCTTCCAGGTTGAATGGTATGGAGATTTTCTTGATCAGGTCCTGAGGGGCCAAGCGGCATTAGAATCGAGAAAGGAGCTGGGTGTTTCAGAGGCCCTTCTCCTTGAGCAATTTTTTCAAGAAGCGCGAAACCAGATCGTTGAAACGGTAGAGTCCTTTTTCGATCTATCAGGGCAAGATCTCGACAGAGGAATTCTTTTGTCTGGAGGATATGTTGTCGCACCAGAGATGTCGTCAACGTTAGCCGCTGCCTTAAGGATGCCGGTCACCCTTGTTGATCCATTTCAAGAGATTGCTGTTCCTGAAGCGATGCAGCAGGATCCTCACTTCCAACAGATAGCTCCTTTGCTGAGTGTGGCAGTGGGTGTGGCGTTGCGAGGAGCCAGGACGCATGATTGAAGTCAATCTGGCTCGGCAACTTCAGGTTTCATCGACCAGCAGCAGGCCGGTCACGCTGGGTTACGGGTTCATGGGTGTACTGCTCTGTTGCTTAGGGGTGGGTATGGCCAGTTGGTGGTGGACTCATACCAAACAACAGGAATTTGAATATTTACTGCAAGAGAAAGAAGTTCACCAGCAATCTTTGGTCAAGGTCCAAGCAACGGTGGATCATCTGCAACAGGGTCAAGCGGAAGCTCAGCGTCTTCGTGTTTTATTGAACGAGCGAGTGGCAGAAGCGAAGATCAAAAGACAACCCATAATTTTAGTCGATGGAGTAAGTCGCAGCGTCGAAGGCTTGGATATTTGGTTGGATCATATTCAAATGGTCAGTCAGGTAGTTGAGCTGAGAGGGCAATCTTTTGCTATCAAAGATATAGGAGCCTATATTGATGCCCTGGAAAGGCATCGTGTGATAACCGCGTTACCGGTGATTGAAATCCTTGACCATGAAGACGGTGAGAAAGGAAAGGTCTTTTCCTTTATGATTCGCTTCGTTCTGGGGCAAGGTGAGACGGCATGAAGGCATGGTGGCTTCTCATCTCGATCTGGCCGCGATTGATAATTTTGGGATTGACTGTGGCCTTGTTTGCGGTAGGTATGCACATTTGGGTCTGGAGTTCACTGGATCAGACGATTGAGCAGTTACATGAAGACATCACGGGGGTTACCCGAGAGACACAGGCGGCTATCCACAAGATAGGGACGTTGAAAGAAGGAGAAGGAGACCTTGCCCGGCTACGTGAAAAATTCGCCACTCACCGGCAACCATTCCCTGTTCCTGTTGAGCCGCAGTCTTTTCGAAGAGATGTCGTTGATATTGCGAAACGAGCAGAGGTGACGGTTCGTCTCTGGAATCCGAAACAATCTTTAGTGGAGGCAGGAGAGCCTGAATCATCGCTCACTATTTTGGTCCGGGTTGAAGGGAGTTTTCACGGAATCGTTCAATTTCTTGATGAAATCCTTCAGCTATCCTGGATTCAAGCCATTAACCCTCTGGTGCTGGCCAGAAAACCCCTGCCGGTCAATTCCTCTAGAGTCATCACTGATTTTACCATTCATGGCATTCCAACAAAGACGGAACATTCAACAGAGGGGCCAGAGATGGGGTATCGCCAAAATGATGCATGATTCGTGGAGAAGCCTGATATGAACACAGGTCTGGGTTTGTGGAGGATTATGAGGAGCAGGAAAATGAGTGGTCAAAAGCGATC
>QJYE01000106.1 GCA_003235785.1 Nitrospirota bacterium | reverse complement strand
ATGACAGAAAAACTGGGAACCCTACTTCCTTGATGGAAAACCTGTAGTCAAAATTCGATGTTCCCCCCCTCCCTACTCACTCTCCTGCCTGTAAAAAGAGGGGCGCCATCTACCTTACGGACTTGCCAGACTGTGACCTTATACCAAGCAATTCCGACCATCCACAACCCCGGGTCCAGAAGAAACAGGCGGGCAGAGTCTTCTCCCCTTCCGACGGAGGACGGATGGGTCCTTCAACCAAAACAAAAGCCCTAGAACCCCCATTCTTCAACTTGGTCCGTCTAGACCCCCAATGCATGAACTGAGGTAGCTCCTTCGCGCGCCTACCATCCATATCAGGCATTCGCAGGGGAAGCCTGCACATTGAAGGTCACAGGCTCCCAACTCGAATCCGTACAATACCGTGAAACCACCTTCGACTCGGGATCCACAGCCATCACATGCATCCATTGATGATGAAAGACATCCTGGAGAAGACTGTGCTTCTGAATGATAGTCCGTATTCGATCTGGCGGCGCTTCAATGATCGCTAACAAACGCAGGGGTTCATGATAATGTCGCGACCCGTCATTGACCGATTGAAGAGGAAGGCCTTTTTGCAAATCACTTTGGCTCCCCAACATGACACCAATTCCGCCGACCATATTGTGAATGACCTTGCTCCCGCTCCCATAGGCCCAAGGATCCACCGCCGAAAAATAATACGTCAAATTAATTAATTCCCCCACGATCAGAGGGGCTGTCATGATTTTTTCTAGAAGGCTGCCTTCCGGGTCTGATCCAGGATTATAGGAATGCAAGAACACTCTTCCCCCCAAATCCAGGCCTTTGGTGAGCGCCCGCCTTCCAATCAAAAAAGCCGCGTTTCCTGATAACCCCCATTCAGGACGGGAATTGGCCCAATCCATGCTTCGCGTTCTAACATGCTTCCACGCCTCCTGCGGCGAGACCTCTGTCGGCGCACCGGGAATTCGACGACACCGCTCCAAGGCCTGGTGAGTGCCTGCCTGTTCCAAATCTTTTATCAACTGCTTTAAATCCTCACCATGACTAGCCGGAATATCGACCAGGTCATAGATCGTCACACGATCCGTGGTCGTGTTGTGTTTAGCTGGAAGAAACCAGGTATCCTCTGGGATGACCAGACCGTGCTCGTTCAAAATTGCTCGAACATCCTGGTTATTGGCCATCGCGGCAAACACGCGAGCATTCGGATCACCGTGGCTTCCGCCACAGGCTCCACAGTCCAAGGCCGCATAATAGGGGTTATTGTCGGACTGACTTCCATGGCCACACACTATGACAAACCGTCCAAAGTTTTTCGTCAGCCCGATCACACGCAATCCACCTTCCACAAAAGTCGCTTGCTCTTCAAGAGTAAAGCCCTGAGCTAACTGGCCTGGAGAACTTCCCTTTTCCACCTCCCCACTTGACCGATCTACCGGGATATGGGTGACAACAGGCTTTCCAAGCCAGTGGTGGACACCATTCTTAAGGGTATCGAACGTGGTCCGAAACAGCGTTTTCCCAACCAACCCGAGGCTAAAGAATATTCCCAGCACATCAATGAGCATAAAGGAAGCAATAGGATTGTGCTTAAGGTCATGAAACAGATGATCACTAAGTTGATGCCACCGAGTCCCGGAAAAATAGCTCCGCTGCGCCTCATCTTGCCCCCTTCGCGGAACCTCGACGACTTCTGAGTTGGGCGTCAACAAAATGGGGCACAGAGCCAGGTGGTCATGACGATCAAATGCCACATGGCTCATTGGTACTCCGAAAAACCCCGCATACCCAAATGTTTCATATGACCCCTGGTCTTCCAAATGACGACGAAACGGCTCTGATCGGGCATCGATACAAAAAATCCCTTGCGCCAGAGGACGCTCCTCACCTGGCGGAGCCGCTCCTGGATGTTCAAGAATTTTCTTCAGAAGAGATTCCCGGTAGCCTTCTTCATAGGCTTCAAGCCAAACCGGCCCATGAGCCTCCTTGGGAAACTGATCCAGCCATTCCAGTAAGGTCGAAGCTTCGAGGAAGGTCAATTCGTGCAAATCAATGGGACGTAATTCTAAAAATTGAGAAAGATGAAAGAGACGCCAGGCTTTTTGACACACACGGTGTATGTGATCATCCGCACCGTGGGATTGAAGGAATCCTGAGTCCTGATAGGACTCAGGGTGTTCGGTCCAATATGCAACCAGAGCAGAAAGGGTCCCTTGAATGCCCCATTCCCGCTCACAGAACCCGTTCACTAGGATAATTTCATAAAATAGTCGGACGGCCAGGTATTGCAGCGGATCTAAGGAATACTGTTGTTGCGCAGGATACCCGGGGTTCTCCCCACGCCAACGAATCATCCCGGCCCATCCAGGTAATTGCGCCAGGTGTCGCGAGAGATATTCATGCCAACGCGAACTAGGAATGTCCAGACGCTGAAGATGCTGAAACAACGCCTCCTCCGCATCATCAGGAAGTTCCCGAATTTTTTGCTGAACATGTGCAATGCCTAAGAGCCTGGTGGAAAAATCCTCTTGGGCCAGTTCTCGCCAG
>QJYE01000513.1 GCA_003235785.1 Nitrospirota bacterium | reverse complement strand
GTCCCTGGTCGTTCAGCAGCCACCTTATTCGATTCCTTGACTCCATCATCAGAGACGTCCGGGAACATGGAGAAATGATTACTCCACTGAAGGACTTATGGCCAGAACTTTCAAGCAGCCCCACGCCTCCCTCAGGACCCTCGGAAATGATCACAGTGGCTGAAACCTTTCTTGACCTTATCTCTGAACTCGCGGAGGATGCCTGGAGTCCGGCCGTGGAATATGCCTGGAGAAAGGCGATTAAGACTGTGATGTCCACCCTTGTGAGGCGAGGTACGGATCCCTCCATTTCATTCTTGAGATCCAACTGCACAGTATTTCCATTCTTTAAAGAAAAGGGCTCTGTCATGGTTCGGCCCATATCGTTGTGTTTGTGGCCCATAATGCTCATGGCCGGCGGCATTGCGACGTTCGGTCTTTGGATGCGCTGTCATTTTGTGGAAGCCAGGTCGAAAGCAAAAAAACCTTTACATTTCTCCGTATGCTCTTAATGTTTCAGGTCTTCCTTTCAATGAATGAGGTTTTGCCATGTATATACTGGACTTCAGTTGACGGCCATTGTCCATGACCATTGTGGATATCGTCTAGACCCGAACAAGAATCCGCCTGGCAGAATGAAGCCGATTCTGTCTAAGGTTTTGCCATTTTTCCTTGCCGCCTCCCCTATAAAAATCGATAAGATGAAATATGAATCTTTTACAAATTTCCACTCCCACCTTTCGGAAACCGCACGTTAACTTAGCGGTAGGAAAACGCATACTGATCGTGGACGATCAAGAAGCTGTGCTCCTCTTTCTTAAAGACAAACTGGAACGGCTAGGATTTACGGTGTCTGAAGCAAAAAATGGAAAGGATGGGATGCTCCTGCTCCAGGAAGAGGCTTTTCAAGGAATGCTATTGGACCTCGAAATGCCCATCATGGATGGATTAACGATGTTGAGTCACCTTCGTGAACAGTCCAATGCTGTTCCAGTCATTGTGATGTCTGCTGATCCTACTCGAACAACCATGATCAAGGCCATCGAAGCAGGTGCTAAGGATTATCTGACCAAGCCTATTTCTGATGTCATTTTAAAATACAAATGTCTCCGGCTCTTTGCCTAGCGCACTGGCAACTGGTGAAGGCTCAACCTTGTATGCTTCATCTGGTGTTATCAAACAGTTCATTAAGACCTTGCCGGTCCCTTGTTGTCCAGTCTCCTGTGTTGTCACAGATCTAAGCCATGAACATTAACCCACATGCTAATGTCAAAACCAAACATTGGGGTAGTGTCATCTGGGGAAAAGCCTGGGATATTCGAATGTTTGGTCTATTGCTGGTTGTGGCCGGGGTATTTGACTTTATATGGATTTCGGCCTACCCGAACTACGCCTTAAAAGTGTTCGGTAGTACATTCGGAGGTGTGACCGGAGAAATCGTGAAATATCAACACCCCGTCATTCATGGGCTTCTAGGGTATGGGTTCTGGAGGCAACGCCTCTGGGCGTTTTACGGATATCTGCTCTATTTAGCATTGGGGTGCCTCAGTGAAGTGGTCACGCAACTAGTTGGTGGGTTTCACTCGACACGTACCACCATGATTGTTATCAGTCTTATGTTCGCAAGTTATATCGTGTGTCGACGATCAGCCTTTCACGGTTCTAGCCTACCGACTTACTAAGGGACTTGCTTCGAAATAGAATATTTCCTAATCACCCAAATCACAGTCTCAAGCTGGACTAAAAACATTGTGCTCTGTCTAAGGTTCTCACATTATTCATTTGAATCCTTCTGGAATTCACGGGATACTTTTTCACGAAAGACAATTTTTTTGTGTTGGACCTTTCTAAAGGAGGCGATCAATGAAGCTCAACATCCCCGGATCCCTGTTGAAAGTTGGATTCCTGACATTCACCATAACCATAGCCCTACTTGCCACGCTTGGGCAGATTCCCCTGGCCGTCTCTCAACCGGTGACAATCCCGGTCGGAAAAATTTCAGGTCCCATTCCGATGGATGCGGCCAATCCCGTGTGGGAGTCTGTTCCTGGTATCGTCGCACCGTTAAGCGGACAGACGATTACCACTCCCATGCACCCCAACATTTCCGTCAAAACCGTCATGATTAAAATGGCCACAAACGGCACTGAGATTGGCGTGTGGGCGAATTGGGGAGATCAAACGTTGAATAACACGACCATTGGTCCACAAGATTTCAGGGATCAAGTGGCGGTGCAATTTCCCGTGCAAAAAGCTGGCGCACCACCTTTCCAATGTATGGGCCAATCAGGCGGCACGGTGAATATTTGGCGGTGGAATGCCGAATGGCAAAAAGACTTAGGGCGGGGTGTGGCAGGTATGTGGGATGTGGACAATCAGTATCCTTCTATCGCCTGGGATTACTATTATGAAGAGCCGGCAGGCGGTGTGACCTATCCCGATCGAATTGGGAGGAGCCTCGGACCATTTAATGAAGGGATTTGGTCTGGCAACATCATGTCCGATCCCGATATGCGGATAGGTTCCGTAGAAGATCTCAATGCCAACGGATTTAGCACATTGACCACGCAAGCTTCGCAAG
>QJYE01000287.1 GCA_003235785.1 Nitrospirota bacterium | reverse complement strand
AACCATAAAAATAATGGGTTTGGTGTGCAACTGATTGGCTTGCCACGGCAGGGCTTTCCTAGTATGCTCGTGCCTAAATAGTCTTGATTTGGTGGAGGAATCACAGATTTATGGATGTTCCTGACAATATTCAAGGGTGTCGAGAAGGGATTGATCGGATTGATGATGAAATTCTCAAGCTGTTGAATGAGCGTTCCCAATATGTGATTCAAGTCGGGCATCTCAAGAAACAACACGATGCCTCTGCCCATCTCCACACGCAAGGCCGGGAAGTGGCCATTGTCGAACGGCTCATGGCCAACAATCCTGGGCCGTTTCCTAGTGAAGCCCTTCGACCG
Source organism: Nitrospirota bacterium (assembly GCA_003235785.1). GTDB lineage: Bacteria > Nitrospirota > Nitrospiria > Nitrospirales > UBA8639 > Nitrospira_E. Next base: position 8,034 of record QJYE01000287.1, on the reverse strand, counting down.
GTCTATCGCGAAATCATGTCGGCCTCTCTCTCGTTGGAAGGCACTCAAACGATTTCGTATTTAGGCCCACCCGCCACGTTTACCCATTTGGCGGCAATGCGGAAATTTGGGGAATCAGCTCAATACATTCCGGTGAATAGTATTAAAGATGTGTTTGATGACGTCGAACGCGGGCGCATGCGGTTTGGTGTGGTGCCCATTGAAAATTCTACAGAAGGTGTGGTCAATCATACTTTAGATTTGTTTGTCGATTCGCCTTTGTTGATTTATGGCGAGGTCATGTTGGAAATTTCCCATCATTTTTTATCCAAAGCAAAAAAGATCGAGGACATTAAAACGGTTTGTTCTCATCCACATGCTATTGCGCAATGCCGGAATTGGTTGGAAACCCATTTGCCTGCGGTCTCGATAGTGGAGGAGCCAAGTACGGCTCGTGCTGCTGAACGGTGCGTCAATGATCCCACCGCTGGGGCTATCGCGTCAGAATTGGCGTCGCAATTATACGGCTTGAACATTTTGCGGTCTCGCATCGAAGATAACATCAATAATTTTACGAGATTTTTGATTCTGTCTCTCAAGGGTGCCGAACGCACCGGTCGAGATAAAACATCGTTTATCGTTTCCGCCAAAGATCGAGTAGGTGCCCTGTATGATCTGATTCGTCCCTTCTCCTCCTATGGCATCAGTTTGACGAAAATCGAATCCCGTCCTACTCGTCGGAAAGTCTGGGAATATTTATTTTTTATGGATCTCGAGGGGCACCAAGACGATGACCGTGTGAAGAAAGCTCTAGATGAAGTGAGGTCCAGGTGCTTGTTCCTGAAAGTGTTGGGTTCCTATCCTATTCACCAGTAATCTCCGTTCATCAAGGATTCAGTCAGCCGGATAGTTCCTTATGGCCTTGCATGTCCATCCCACCATTGCTTCGTTGAAGCCTTATTCTCCAGGGAAGCCCCTTGCCGAGCTTGAGCGGGAACTCGGGATTCGAGAAGCCATTAAGCTGGCGTCCAATGAAAACCCATGGGGCCCTTCCCCCAAGGCCCTCCAGGTGCTTGAGCATGCGGCCGCGTCACTTCATCGATATCCCGATGGTGGCGCTCATGACTTGCGGAAGGCCTTAGCGAGTAAGTGGCAGGTCTCACATGATGAGGTCATTGTGGGGAATGGATCTGATGAGCTCATTAGTTTGCTCATCAAAACCTTTCTGTCTCCCGGCGAGGAAGCGGTTATGGCCGATTTGACCTTTGTGATGTACCGGCTGTCGGTCTTGGCCTCACATGGCGTTCCGATTGAAGTGCCGTTGAAAAATTGGACACATGATTTACCAGCCATGATGGATGCCATTACAGATCGGACTCGACTGTTCTTTATTTGTAATCCGAATAATCCCACCGGTACGATGTTGTCTGCCACAGAGATCGAATCGGTCCTCGCTCACATTCCTGAGCATGTGGTAGTGGTCTTCGATGAGGCTTATTATGAATATGTCCGTGATGCCGGGTATCCGGATAGTTTGCGCTATGTTCGGGAAGGGCGACCGGTGGTGGTGTTGCGGACCTTTTCGAAGATTTATGGACTCGCGGGTTTGCGTGTGGGGTATGGAATCACCACGTCTGAAATTGCTGGCTATGTCAATCGCGTGCGCCCTCCCTTTAATGTGAATAGTCTGGCACAGGAAGCTGCCCGGGCAGCCCTCTTAGATAGCGAACATGTGGCGAAAAGCCGAGCGATGAATGAAGCGGAAATGACGTTCTTGGATGAAGGGCTGACCAAGATGGGGTTCAAGACGATCCCGAGTCAGGCCAATTTCCTTTATTTTGATGTGGGGATGGATGGGCGGCGTCTGTTCGATGCGCTCCTCCAGCAAGGAGTGATTGTTCGCCATATTCGCGGGTCGATGATTCGGGTGACTATTGGACAGCCTACCGAAAACCGCCGGTTTTTTGAAGCGCTTGAACATGTGCTGCCGACCCTGACCAAATCTGCTTGAATTGAGAAACGTATGATTATCGTCTTAAAACCTGAAGCGACGGAACAGGATATTGAGCATTTAGTCGATCGTCTTCGCTCTCTAGGCTTGAAATCACAAATCACGAAAGGCGAGGAACGAACCGTCGTCGGCGTCATTGGGGATGAGCGGGTTTTGCAAGGCCAGCCGTTAACGGTCTTCCCAGGTGTCGAAAGCGTGACGCCAATTTTGGCTCCGTGGAAGTTAGTGAGTCGAGAGTTTCAGCCGCATGACTCCGTGATCGATGTGGCCGGGGTTCAAATCGGTGGTCCTAAAATTACGGTGATGGCTGGACCCTGTGCCGTGGAAAAACTAGAGATTACCGTGGGTATAGCGAGGGAAGTGGCCCAAGCCGGTGCCACCATTCTACGAGGAGGCGCCTATAAGCCACGGTCTTCGCCTTATTCGTTCCAGGGATTGGGGCAGGAAGGATTGGGTTTCTTGGCGGAAGCTCGAAAGCAAACGGGTCTGCCGGTGGTGAGTGAAATTCTGGATGCGCGCGACCTGGGGTATTTTTTGGAACATGCGGATATCATTCAGATTGGTGCCCGCAATATGCAGAACTTTGAATTGCTCAAAGAGGTCGGCGCGTACGATAAGCCCGTGTTGTTAAAGCGCGGTCTTTCGGCCACCATAAAAGAGTTTCTGTTGTCTGCGGAATATATTATGTCTCGTGGCAATCGCAACGTGATGTTGTGTGAGCGTGGGATTCGAACGTTTGAGACCCAGTATCGCAATACGCTTGATCTGGCTGCTGTGCCAACCTTGAAGGAAATGTCGCATTTGCCGGTTATTGTGGATCCTAGTCATGCCACTGGAAATTGGAAGCTTGTCGCACCGATGGCGAAGGCGGCTATCGCGGCTGGCGCCGATGGCTTATTGATCGAAGTCCATTCCAATCCGGAATGTGCCTTGTGCGATGGAGAAGAATCCCTGAAGCCCATTCGATTTCACACCTTAATGCATGACCTCAAAAAGGTGGCTCAGGCCGTTGGCCGCGATCTCTGAGTGATTTCCCACCCGTTTCAAATTTCTTGATATTTTTGCTCATGACTGGTTCCTTTCCAGAATGTCTGTTTCAGCAAGTCACGATTATTGGCGTGGGATTGTTAGGTGGGTCGCTGGGGCTGGTGTTAAAAGAGCGGGGGTTGGCCAAAACGGTGGTTGGAGTTGGTCGACGACAAGCCAATTTGGAATTGGCTGTAGAGGTTGGAGCGATTGATCGTTTTGTGGCGGAACCGCAGGAGGCTGTGCGAGAGTCCGATTTCATTGTCTTGGCGACGCCGGTTGATACGTATCTGTCTCATGTCCAGGGCTGGGGGCAGCATGTTCCGTCTGGCGCTGTTGTGAGTGATGTGGGCAGTGTGAAGGGTCAGTTGGTCTTTGATGTGGAGGCTGCGCTTCCCACGACAGCCTTTTTTGTTGGGGCGCATCCGATTGCCGGGAAGGAAAAATCTGGTGTGGCTCATGCGACCTCACAATTATTTGATGGGGCACGGTGCATTGTGACTCCTACTCCGCACACGAATGTTAAGGCTTTGGCTAAAGTTCGCCGTTTATGGGAAGTGGCTGGTTCTGAAGTCGTCTCGATGGATCCCATGGTTCATGATTGGGTGTTGGGGGCGGTGAGTCATCTTCCCCATATTGCCGCCTTTTCCCTCATGCATGCGTTGCAAGATTTACAAGAAAACACCCCGGAAGCGCTGAGCTTATTGGATTATTCTGGCGGTGGTTTGCGTGATACTACTCGCATTGCTGCGAGCTCTCCTGAGATGTGGCGAGACATTTGTCTGGCCAATCGTGAAAATTTGTTACTCATGGTCGATCACTACATCGCACAGCTTCAGGCGTTTAAGCAGCTTTTACGTGATGGCGATGCGTCAGGTGTCGTCCGCAATATTGAACAGGCCAAAGTCTTACGAGAAAGGTTGGGGTGATGCAGCTATCCATTGCGCCTGCTCAAGGACCGCTTCGTGGGACGGTGACGGTTCCTGGAGATAAATCTATCACCCATCGCGCCCTAATTCTTGGTGCGCTGGCTGAAGGGCACACTCGAATCACGGGATCTTCTCAAGGGGAAGATTGTCTGAACACTCTCCAGGCTGTTCGCGGATTGGGGGTTGAGGTTCAGGAAATCCCTGAAGGGTTGGAGGTGGTGGGCAAGGGGCTCTGCGGTTTAGCCGAACCTTTAAACGTCCTGGATTGTGGAAATTCTGGAACGGGCCTGCGACTTTTGGCTGGCGTGTTGGCCGGGCAAGAGTTTTTTTCCGTTTTGACGGGTGATGCGTCCTTGAGAAGTCGCCCGATGGGGCGCGTCGTGAAACCCCTGCGACAGATGGGAGCGAGTATCGCCGGCAGACGAGGTGGTGAATTGGCCCCATTAGCCATTCAGGGGGGAGGACTCAAGTCAATGATCTATGAGTCTCCCGTGGCCAGTGCGCAGATTAAATCTTGTGTGCTCCTAGCGGGCCTCTTTGCAAACGGCACGACGACAGTCAAAGAACCCATGAGGTCGCGTGATCATACGGAACGGATGTTGACGTATTTGGGGGTTCCCTTACGCGTCGAGGGTTGTACCGTTGAGATAGAAGGCCGGCAGTCGTTTGAGGGCAAGCCTATCGCTGTACCTGGCGATATTTCTGCTGCCGCATTTTTTCTTGTTGCTGCATCGATTGTCCCGGACTCAGAAATCCTGATCACCGGCGTCGGGTTAAATCCGGAACGAACTGGAATTCTTGACGTTCTGTTAGCGATGGGTGCTGACATTGCCATTTTGAATACTCGGGAAACATCAGGGGAGCCGGTTGGGGATCTCCGTGTTCGATCCACCCGATTAACCGGGACTATTATTGGGCCGGAGCTGATTCCTAAGACGATTGATGAATTGCCTATTCTTTGCGTGGCAGCCGCATTGGCGGATGGGGAAACCCGTATTACCGGAGCTCAAGAGCTACGCGTGAAGGAGACCGATCGTATTAAGGCCATGGCGGTCGAACTTGCGAGAATTGGAGTTGTGGTGGAGGAACAGCCGGATGGCTTGGTGATTCAAGGCGGGAGTGCCCCGCGTGGAGCCGTGTGTCAGAGCTATGGAGATCACCGGGTTGTGATGTCGTTGGCCATTGCGGGTTTGGTGGCTGCGGAAGGAAGTGTGGTGATTGAGGATGTGGCATGTGTGGAGACATCATTTCCTGGATTCCATGATAAACTGTTGGATTTATTGACAAATTCAAAGTGACCATTATAATGAGGATTGATTTTTTGTGGTAGAGGCGAAGAGGACCGCTCAAGCCCGTCGGTTAGTCATTACGATTGACGGTCCGGCAGGGGTCGGAAAGAGCACCGTTTCCAAATGTTTGGCTGGGCGACTTCACTATGGATATCTTGATACGGGGGCATTGTACCGGGCGATTGCCTGGAAAGTGCAGCAAGCTCAGTTGGAGCCCAGCGACCTTGCCGGGATTGAGTTGCTTCTTTCCCGCACAAGCCTACAGCTGATCCCTGAAGAGGATGGATTTTCCATACAAGTCGATGGGCAGCCTGTTATGCAAGGTGAGCTTCGCACGCCTGTCATCAGTCAATTGGCCTCATCAATAGCCGTGTTGCCGATTGTTCGCGATTGGTTACTTCCAATTCAACAAGAGGCTGGGAAAGCTGGTGGGGTGGTTGCCGAAGGGCGAGATATGGGGACACGCGTGTTTCCAGGGGCGGATTGTAAGTTTTTTTTGGAGGCCGATGTTAATGTGCGGGCGAAGCGGCGTCAGCAAGAGCTAGCGGAGAAGGGACAGTCCGTTCAGCTGAATGCCGTACGAGACGAGATGGTTGAGAGAGATACCCGTGATCGTAATCGAGCGATAGATCCTTTGCGGCCAGCTCCTCAGGCAATCATGATTGAGACGTCACAGGAATCGGTTGACGATGTTGTGGGGAAAATGATGGGTATTATTGCGGATCACTTGTGAGTGGAGTGATCTATTGGAGCCTGTGGGTCCTCTTTCGGTTACTGGCGAGTCTTTTCTTTCGTTTCAGAACTGAGGGTGAGGACTTGTTCCCCAAAACAGGCGGAGTGATCGTTGCAGCCAATCATGCCAGTTATTTTGATATTCCGTTGCTAGGCTGTGCTATTAGACGGCGCGTGGTGTTTTTAGGGAGAGCAAATTTATTTCCGAATCGATTCGTAAGTTGGGTCATACAACGATTGGGATGGATCCCGTTAAAGACACATCGATTGGATCGTAAAGCCTTTGGCGTCGCACTGGATTATCTGAAAGCTGGGGTACCCGTAGTGATTTTCCCTGAAGGGAGCCGGACTGAAGACGGGCATTTGCACCGGGGGAGGCCTGGAATAGGTTATTTGGCGGAAGAATCACAATGCCAGGTGATTCCTGTGTATATTTCTGGTACCTTTAACGTTCTGCCCGTGAAGGCTAAGTGGCCGAGGCTATTTCCTGTGACTGTTTCCTTTGGGAAGCCTCTATGTTTTTCAAGGAAAGAATGCATCAACAAGAAGCAGGAGTACGAACATATCGGACGGACAGTGATGGACCATATTGCAAAGTTGGGAGGAATACCTTCTCCCCATAGGGATTTTTCATAAAATTTGTCAGAACATTAATTGGCAATGTTCACTATATTCACCATTTAACCTGTGTCTGTATCGTTGGAGGTATGAAGCCGGATGAATACGCTTTCCACACAACCTGAAAAGATGGATCGAGAAACTCTCGCCGCCTTGTATGATGAAACGTTTAAAAATATTGAAGAAGGAACGATTACCGAGGGGCGGGTGATTGATATCCAGCGAGATCGGGTCGTCGTCGATATTGGGTATAAATCAGAAGGGATGATCCCTGTTGATCAATTCTCTTCAGAAGAACTTGCGACCTTGGCAGTCAATGATCCCGTGCAAGTGTATATCGAGCAATGCGAGGATGCCGACGGGAATTTGATGCTTTCCAAAGAGAAAGCCGACAAAATGAAGGTCTGGGAAGATTTGGAAGTTGCCCATAAAGAAGAAACCCAGGTTCAAGGCAAAGTCATTTCTCGAATTAAAGGTGGCATGATTGTCGATATTGGCGTCAAAGCGTTTTTGCCGGGTTCACAGATTGATTTGACTCCTGTCCGCGATTTGGATGGTCTTGTTGGAAAGACCTACAATTTTAAAATTATTAAAATTAATCATCGCCGTGGCAATGTTGTGGTCTCGCGTCGAGCCTTGCTCGAAGAAACTCGGGATAAACGAAGACAGACAACACTCTCGACTTTGTCGGAAGGTCAGCTTATTGAAGGAACGGTCAAGAATATTACTGACTATGGGGCGTTTTTAGACTTAGGTGGTATTGATGGATTGTTGCACATTACCGATATCTCCTGGGGTCGGGTGGGACATCCTTCAGATATGTTCTCCATTGGAGATCGCGTGGAAGTGTTGGTCCTCAAGTATGACCGTGAAACAGGTCGAATTTCATTAGGGGTGAAACAAAAGTCGGCTGATCCTTGGACGAAAGTTGAAGAAAAATACCCCGCAAGAAGTCGGGTCAAGGGCAAAGTTGTGAGCCTGACTGATTATGGGGCATTTGTGGAACTTGAGCCTGGCGTAGAAGGATTGGTCCATGTCTCGGAGATGTCGTGGACGCATGAGGTTCGGCATCCCTCCAAGGTAGTCTCAGTCGGGGATGAGATCGAAGCGCAAGTGCTACATGTTGATCAACATAGCCGGAAAATATCGTTGGGAATGAAACAAACCGCTCCAAATCCTTGGGATATTATTGAAGAAAAATATCCAGAAGGTACCCAGATCGAAGGCAAAGTGAAAAGTGTGACTGATTTTGGCGCTTTCGTTGGGCTGGACGAAGGCGTGGACGGGTTAATACATATCTCCGACATGTCTTGGGTGAAACATATTAAGCATCCTTCGGAATTGTTCAAAAAGGGACAATCTGTCAATGCCATTATTCTCAAAATCGATAAAGATAAAGAGCGATTATCTTTAGGGTATAAGCAGCTGATTTCAGATCCCTGGGTGAGGG
>QJYE01000318.1 GCA_003235785.1 Nitrospirota bacterium | reverse complement strand
TCATACATCGTGACAGCATGACCCATGCGAGACAAATGGTAGGCCGCCGACAACCCACTTGGGCCAGCCCCAATGATTAATACCCGTTTTCCTGAGGCGACCCCCGCTTCAACTTGCCAACCCTGTTCAATCGCAAAATCCCCTAAAAATCGTTCTACAGCATGAATGCTCACGGCCTCATCCAACTGTCCACGATTGCAGGCCGTTTCACAGGGGTGATAACACACGCGACCATGAATCGCGGGGAAGGGATTGTCTTCCATAATCTTTCGCCAGGCCTCTTCGTATTTTCCTTCTTCTGCTTCATACAACCACCCCTGAATATTCTCCCCGGCTGGGCACCCTTGATTGCAGGGCGGCAGATGGTCAACGTAGATCGGGCGCATGGTACGCCAATTGCCGGTATGATTCGCTAAGCTCGATGCAGGATCTAGCGTGATGGCAAAAGGTTTGCGTTCCATATCAGGACTCCATCCCCGTCTCAGTTGGCAGAAGATCATACACGTGAATATTTCGATCGGCCATGGCTTGAATGGCCCCCAGCGCTTGCTCGTCACGCGGATTAAAAAGATGCTTGAACCGCCCTTGAAAAGCTAAATATTCTTCAACAGCCACCTGTTTCCTGATAGTTGTTCGATCAGTCACCACTCCCCATTCCGCTTCAAACAACGGGAACCAACCACTTTCCACAGCCAAACGCGCGATCTTAATCGTATGGGCCGGATCGGATTTCCATCCTAACGGACAGGGTACGTGAATATGGATATAACGGGCACCTCGTACGGACATGGCTTTTGTCACTTTGGTTTCCAGATCATGCAGGTCTGCAACAGACGCCGTGGCCACATACGGAATACCATGGGCCATGGCAATACGTGGAAGATTTTTTCCAACACCCATAGGATTTCCAGGTTCGGTCCCCACGGCTTGCGTGGTATTGGTCCAAGCCCGTACTGGCGTAGACCCTGACCGCTGAACCCCGGTATTCATATATGCTTCATTGTCGTAACAGAGATACAACACATCATCATTGCGTTCAAACATCCCTGACAAACACCCGAACCCGATATCCACCGTGGCGCCATCCCCGCCTTGAGCGACCACTCGAATATCGGTCTTCCCTTTGGCACGCAAAGCTGCAGCCACACCACTGGCCACGGCCGGCGCATTCCCAAACAACGAATGCAACCAGGGAATCTGCCATGCGCTTTCCGGATAGGGACTGGAAAAGACCTCCAAGCATCCAGTGGCGTTGACCGCCACAAGCTGATGGTGAGTGGCCCGCATCACTGCGTCCAAGGCATACCGTGCACCTAAGGCTTCCCCACACCCCTGACAGGCGCGATGCCCAGAATTCAGGGAATTGGTTCGATCTGTCCTGGCTTGTACCGTACGGTCCGCTTCATCCAATAGCCGGTTACCCACCGTGAATGTTCCCGTTTGATAAAATTTCACGCGTTGATAAGACATAGCGTTTCCCCGTGTGCGTTAAACAGCCTTTCCACCCGATCGCCCCATCTCACGAAGAAGATTTTCCGGCGTGGGACCAGATCGTCGTTGTGCAGCTTGCCTGGTTAACTCTCGATTAATCGCCTCCCAATTCAGATCCAGAAAATGCGGTTCTTCCAGCCCTTCCAAACAGGCCGCCTTGATTGTATCAATCACTGCAGCCTTGGAAATAGGACGGCCTCCCAGACCCGCAATGACGGTATCCACAAGAGTTGGTGATCCCTGAAGGGCATTCTTCACTTCACCCGATACAATCCCCCCCTTCCCGACTGCCAAATCTTTCTCAATGACAATCACCCGCTTGGCATTTTGGATGGCATGGCGTAGCGCTTGCGTGGGAAATGGCCGATAGGAACAGAGTTGTATGGATCCCACTGGCCATCCCTCTGCTCGCAAATCGTCTACGGCATCTTTTATCGTGCCATTCACTGAGCCCAAGGCCAGCACAAGAGTTTCAGCCTCCTCGGTGCGGTACTGTCTCAATAAACCGCCAGAGGGGCGCCCAAAAATCTCCTGAAATTTTTGATTGATTCGTGGAATGGCCTCCAACGCTTTCACATGCTTGTGATGCGCCAGGTAGCGCACTTCGGCAAAAGTCTCAGGGCCAACCATCGCTCCAATGGATACCGGATCCTGAGGGTCTAACACTTGAACGGGCTCAAACGATGGCAAGAAGGCATCGACCTGCTCTTGCGTTGGCAGATCAACTGCTTCGAAGGCATGGGTGAGAATATACCCGTCCATGCAGACCATAACCGGACAACTTAATTCTTCGGCCAAACGAAAGGCCTGAATATGCAGATCCACCGCCTCTTGATTGTCTTCTGCAAACAGCTGAAGCCAACCGGCATCACGCATGCCCATGCTGTCGGAATGGTCATTCCAGATATTGATGGGTGCGCCCACCGCACGGTTCGCAATGGTCATCACAATCGGCAATCCTAATCCCGCCGCGTTATACACGGCTTCGGCCATGAATAGGAGACCTTGGCTGGTGGTCGCCGTGTACGTCCTGGCTCCCATGGCTGAGGCCCCAATGAGCACACTCAAGGCCCC
>QJYE01000020.1 GCA_003235785.1 Nitrospirota bacterium | reverse complement strand
TGATTTGAGCAAACATACCCCGGTGGCCAAGAATCCAGAAAAGTTTGGCATCACGTTTTATCAGAATCCTGACTGGGATTTGGCTATGGATTATTACTTTACTGTGAAAAAAGGCTTGAGTATCGAAGATGCTGAACGGGTCTTTGAAGAATTTGAACAAAATCATTATGCCGGGTGGGATTTGAAAATCTTTGTTCGTGAGTATGTGTTTCTCTATGTTTCACATTTTGGCTCCAACAAGCTACCGACTTTGCAATTTCAGTTAGGCTCACAGGATCCCTCCTCAAAGCTCGCTTCTGTGTAACCATTATAGGAAGGGATGACGATGACTGATACCCTCATTGAAATTGACCGGGCAGCATCGACGACCAAACCCCGTCGCACGTTTAAAACGATGCTCCTGTTCCCGCCGGAATGGGTGCCCACCGCCCCCTACCTCGCACTCCCCAGTCTCACAGCCGTCTTACGTGCCTATGGGCATGAAGTTATTCAAAAAGACATTAATATTGAAATGTATGACCTGTTTTTTTCCGACACCTTCCTCATTTGGGTGAAGATGCGGATGGATCAGCAGCGTCGAGGGTTGGAAGCGCGTGAAGCCCGGCAGGAATTATCCGATGTGGAACGTGAGCGACTGATCTGTCTACGGCAACAAGATCGAGTCGATGTTATGGCCTTGGCTGAACAAGCTGAGGAGGCCAAAGCCATTGTGCGGGGAGAAGACTTCTATCAAGCCGAAAAATTAGAAGGCGCTCTCAATACGTTTCGAGATGTGATGCAATTTATTTCGGCCGCCTATTTCCCTGCTTCCCTTGTGTTTTATCCCATGGAAAGTAATTTGGGGTATCGCTCCGGTGTGTCCACTGAAGTGTTGGCGAGTTTGGAAGATGAGAGCGTGAATATCTACCGGGATGTCTGCCGGCAACTCGTGCTTCCCGCTATTCAGAAGGAACAACCTCAGGTTGTTGGCATTTCTATCGGGACGCAAATGCAATTATTGGCCGGGATGACGTTTTGCAAAATGATTAAAACCGAATTTCCTGATATTCATGTGACGGTGGGTGGGAATGTCATCACGCGGTTGCAAGAAGATTTACCCAAGCAAACCACGTTTTTCACCCATGTGTTCGACACGGCCATTTTGTATGAAGGCGAACATGCGCTGGTGTGGCTATTAGAAGCACTGGCCGGGGAGCGAGCATGGGAGAATGTTCCCAACCTCATGTGGCATCAAGATGGGCAGGTCAAGGTCAACAAGGAAATATATACGGAAAAAACAACGGCATTGCCGCTTCCGGATTTTGATGGACTGCCGCTTGATATGTATTTTGTGCCGGAACGCATATTGCCCTATCTCGCCACGAGAGGGTGTTATTGGGGACGATGTACCTTTTGCGATCACGGGCAAGGATATTTCGATCAATATCGTGGGAAACCCGCGCAGGACGTGGTGCGGGAAATTAAAGCGTTACAAGACAAGTACGGTGTGAAGCATTTTCTCTTTTCGGATGAGTCCTATCCACCGGCCTTATTAAAAAAAGTCACGCAACTGCTCATTCAAGAAGAGGTGAAGATTAAATGGACGACCCTGATCCGGTTTGAGGAAACCTTGCAAGATCCGGAAATTTGGAAGCAGGCCGTCCAAGCCGGGTGTTGCACGCTCTATTATGGGATGGAGTCAGCCAACGAACGTGTGCTGGAGTTGATGGATAAACATGCGAAAAAATCTGTCATGGAAAATAACTTGCGGGAGGCGGCCAAAGCAGGGATTTGGAATCATGTGATGGCCTTCTACGGATTTCCTGGTGAAATGCAGAATGAAGCCGAAGAAACTCGTCAATTTCTTTTGGATAACAAGCGGTATATTCATTCTGTCGAACTCTTTTATTTTGTGGCCTATCGCCATACCCCCATGGTCAGAAATCCTGAAAAATTCGGCATCACGATACATAAACAGGACGAATACGATATGCCGTTAGATTATTATTATACGTTGAATGAACCTGGGGGGCTGACCTGTTTGGACGCGATGAAAATGGCTGAGGATTTTTATCAAAAAGACTTTGAGCCTTGGGCTGTTCGCGTCAATGCCCGTGAACATGTCTTTTTGTATATTTCGAAATTTGGCACGAATTTCCTCCCGCAGATTTATGCCTTAGAAGCCGGACAGGAAGAGCCACGAACGGATGGCGTGCAAGGACTTATTACCTGGCCGGTGGCTCATGGCCCGGCGGAGAATGATGGATCTGGGGAGTCTGGCATGTCTCGCGTGGTGAGTCATGCCGCTCCGTAATCCGACGTATGGGCATTTTCGGAATGAATTGCTGAAATGTTTTTAAATAAAATGGCAGGCTAACAAAGGATGTTTGATGGAGAGGGTGGTTAGGGTTTCTGTTGAGCATTCAGGTAGGTTAGCAGTAATTGATAGGCAGCTTGAATCTCTTTTGTTTTCACCTCCCCTTTTTTATACATTTCCATGTATTTTCCAGGGTTATTGGTGAGGCCGGCATAACGTGATGGATACCATGTCCGACGGGCTTCTTCATAACGTTGAGTCAAGGTCTCATGCGTAAAGGGCAGGCTAAGGTTGAACAATTGCATGGCCTCTTCAAGGGCAGTGGATGGCGAGGAGTTTGGGGAAGTCATACGGGTGCTATTTCTCTGCTAAATGTTCGGACGGGATGGGGTTGAGTTTTTCAAATGATAGGTCTCTCTGTCAATGAGTTTTAGTTAATAGGTTCACCTATCACGAAAGTTATTATGATGTCTCGCGAAATTCCCCTCTTAGAAGCACCGAAATTGTTTGCTCAGCAGAACTACCGCGATGTATTGAAGCGGGAGATGGATGCCGGGAAAATTCCGCTGAGTTTGGGGAAAAAATGCCCGGTCAAATGTGAATTTTGTTATGAATTAGATCATTCCTATCGGGAAACGCTCGATCCTCCAAAAACGACCCAGGAAGACTGGGAGTTTATGTTGAACTACATCAATTCCCGACCGACGGATCCTCTCCAGTTTTGGTGTTTGGGCGGGAATGAATTTATGGAATGGACGGATCTCTTTCTCCATCCTAAGGCCATGGAATGGCTGGAAGATTTCTTGAAGTTTACGGACAAGAATATCCAATTTTTTACGGTGGGTTTTGTCCATGTTCCCAGGATTCACCGGTTGGTGGAACAGTATCCTGGGCGTGTTAATTTTGAACTGTCCGTTATTACCCTTGGAGCGTATCGGCAGAAAATGATGCCGCATGCTCCATCCGTGAAGCATTTGATGAAGGTGCTGGATGGGCCGGCTGTGTCGGCAGCAAATTTTTATGCCTTTGATCAGAACACTATGTCTGAAGATGCCAAAATGATTTCAAGCATTAATGACAAGTGCGTCTTATGGATGGGGTGTCTCACACCTGTTGGTGGGATTAATGATTCTACCAAGACCATTATGCGACAAGGTCGACAGTACCTGCCTGTTGAGGCTGAGAAAATTTATGATGCCGGTCTTCCCAATTTGACCACTATCCATACCGAAGCCTATGTGACGGCATTTTTAAACCGGCGGCGTATCATTAGCATGTTTGATTCGTTAGAGTTAGAAAAACGGGATCCTGTTGTGATGGCCGGAAGTGTCTATCGTGTGTTAACCATGTTTCGAAAAAAACGGGCTAACTTTTTATATGTTCCTAATGCGACATTGGGAGGGGATTCAGACTGCACGGTGCTGTTGACCCTGAATGATATTGCGAAGCGGCTGACCAATGAAAAATACGTGTACCTCCCGCAATGTATTTTGGAATCTGGACGAGGCCCGGGACGGGATATTGCGGGCGTTCATGTCGATGAGTTTGTGAAAATGACTGGGGTGAAGGTTCGAATGCTGCGAAAAATCGATACGAAATTTGCCAATAACCGCTTGTATCGGAACGGCTCCTTGCAGAATTATGTCGAAGATTATGTGCGGAACCCGCTTACGCGAACTTATGAAGCGGTCACGACTATCGCGTAAGTTTCCTGAAATTTAGTGAAGCGAGTTGGTGGAAGAGTCGGGTGTCCAAGCTTGAAGATTGTATTCAAAAAAAAGAGGGCATTCTGATGAAAAATATGGGAGGGCTCTGGTTTTTTCTTTTGCTGTCTGCGACCATAGGCTGTTCCGCAAGTCTTGAAAGCAATGAGACGTTCAGTCAACAGGAAAAGGAATACGATTCGTTTAGATGTGAAAAGATGACTGATGCGAGGCTAGGGGGCAGAGGAGTGCCAGATTGGCAAAGAGCGTATGAAGAATGCATGGTCACCGGAGGCAATTAACGCATCTCGTGTAAGAGAGCAAGCTATTTTTAAGGGCGTAATCTTAAATTTTTCGTCGGATTTCATGTTTCCTACCTACCTAGAATAATACTTTTTTGGTTATTTATGGATACTTCTCGAAAATGGCTTCAATTTTATCAAGCGGATGTCTTTACGAATGAGCCGTTTGGAGGGAATCCCCTTGCCATATTTCCTGATGCTGGTGAGTTGACCGATCGTGAATTTCAGCAAATTGCTCGGGAGATGAACCTTTCCGAAACGGTTTTTGTCCTCCCACCAACGGATCCGCGAGCCGCCGCCAAGATTCGCATCTTTACTCCATCCCAAGAAATTCCCTTTGCCGGACACCCTGTGTTGGGTACGTTTTATGTGCTTGGTACACTTAAGCGCATTCCATTGCAGGAGCCTGTGACCAACATATTTTATGAATGTCATATAGGTGTATTTCCTCTTGAGCTCATCATTTTAAAAGGTCAAATCGAACAAGTGGTGATGTCTCAACCTTTTCCTGAGTTTCTTGAGGTGGTGAGCCAGGTCGAGACCATCTATGAACTAGCCAAAGCGTTAGGTGTCCATAAATCGCTCATCACTGATTCTTCCTTTCCTGTGGAAGTGGTCTCAACGGGATTGCCGGTTCTTATTGTGCCTATACGGACTCTCACCGCAGTCAAGTCGATGCAGGTCAACCATGCCGCAATTCATGATCTCTGCGCCCGTTTAGGGACCAATGGCATCATGGTCTATACCACCATGACGCTCGAAGAGAATTCTACTGTGCATACCCGTATGTTTGCGACACCGATCGGGATCCCGGAAGATCCGGCGACCGGCAGCGCGAGTGGTGCGTTAGGGGCCTATTTGGTGAAAAACGGGGTCGTGGAAGTTGGGCCGACAACTGAAGTGGTGATAGAGCAAGGCTATGAAATCGATCGTCCCTCTCGGATTCTCGTTCAGGTCTTTTCTGATGACGACATGATTCAGGAGATCAAAGTCGGTGGGCAGGTGATGCTGGTGGCTGAAGGCAAGTTGGTGTATTAATGTGGAGAGCTCACGTCCTGTAGGCTTGAAGCGCTATTTTGCGAGTTCTCCTGCAATGTGACCCATTTCTGGGAGGATCAATTTCTCCATGGCTAATCGAACAGCTCCTTGGGAACCAGGGATGGAGAAAATAGCCAGATTTTCATAGATGCCTGCTGTTGCACGGCTCAACATGGCTGCTGAACCGATGTCTTGATAGCTCAAGTATCGAAACAACTCCCCAAACCCGTCCAGTCGTTTTTGTAGAAACCCATCGACTGCTTCAAATGTTGAATCACGGCGGGAAATGCCGGTCCCACCGTTGATGATGATGACTTGTATGGTGGGTTGTTGCGCGGCTTCTTTTAGGAGCCGTGTAATCTCCACTGGTTCATCTTTGATGAGATGAAAATCGGCGATCGTGTGGCCATGGTCCTTGAGGAGATGACAGATTAGCTTTCCACTGGTATCGGATTCTGGTGTTCGGGTGTCACTACAGGTTACCACCATACAGGCCAGAGAAACAGAATCATGGGCCTTATGGAAAAGGTGGGAAGGTTGCGCAGCCTGTGTATGGGACCCGTGGCCCGCATGTGAACGGTGATCACTCATGAAAAATTTTCCTGGTAAGGAAAATTACGCCCATATCGAATCAGGTTTGAGTTGTGTGGCTGGCTCGCCTTTTTTGATATGTTCATCCAAAATGATGGCCACATCGGAATCTTTGACCTGGGAATACCAGGTTCCTGTTGGGTACACGACGACATTCGGGCCTTGTTCGCAAGGTCCCAGACATGTGGTTCCTGTCACGAGGACTTCCCCCGGTTGTATTCCTCGTTCCATTAAGCCCATGTTCAAGGCCATGAGTAAATTCTGAGCGCCGGCTGCTCCACAAGAGGGTTTCGGATGTCCCGGAGGTCTGGAATTTGTACAAACAAGAATGTGATATTTGGGCTTTGGCATAGAATCTCCTTTGTTGTCGGGGAATATGTAATGTGAAAATCAGATTGTATTTCGTCAGGGGGTCGTGCGGTTACTTGGTGCGGAAGAGATTCCACATCTCAATGCATTCATCAGGTAATTCCCATTTTCGAATGCCTGCCATGACCCAATCCAGGTAATGATCTTTAGGTTTAAACTTCCCGATGGCTTGTCCGACATGGGTCGTCACAAATTCCTTTTTGTCGTCTTCCGTAAATACGTGTACTTCAACATGTCGAAAGGCCTCTTCCGGGAGATCCCCCTCGAATTTGTCCAGTTCTATGACGTCTTCCGGGGTGAGATCAAAAACCGCGCCCCATACACGTTCACCGGCTGAGGGCACGATGGTCGCAATTCCGCATCGCCACTGATTGGACCAGCGTCCAAATTTAATGGTGTGATCTGGAACATAGGCCTTGAATAAAAACCGGTGTTCTGGTGCCCGTCGTTTTAGTTGAATCGGGTTGAGGTTGTCCGCGTACATGAAAAATCGCATAGTTCAGTCCTGTTCGTTTTAAGCAACAGGTAGTATTACCATACTGCCTTTGCAGACTGTCAAGGAAAGATTTGAAACCGCAACGGTTGGGATGAAGAAGAACGAGTTTCCCGATCCTCCCAGGCAGGCGAGGCAGTAGATTCTTTTCAGAAAAGGAAAGGGGCGGCTAGGAGGCCTTGGGGGTGAGGTGGAGCTGGCGTTGAGAATGATCCAGTCGAACCATAAAGCGATCAAAGAAGCTGAGTCCCAAAAGGCCATCAATACCTTCTGGCAGATTCGGGATGGTATGGATAACGACGCGGACCTGATCCCGTCCGGCATCGCCGACGCGAATTCTCGGCGCAATGCCCATGTGGGCTTGGACATTTCCCCCAGCGGTATACAATTGAATGTTGGGATGGTTCGGGTCGGATTGAATGCCGGCGTCAAACGCCAGTTCTTCAGAGATAGTCGTAAAGGTGGCGCCGGTATCCACGATCAGTTTGGCCTGATGGAGATCATTAAATTCTACTTGGGCGATCCAGACCCCGGCTCGACGTTCCAATGGAATAGTTGAATCATCCGACCCAGCCGTTACTTTCCCCGATGTGGCAAGGCCAGCCTTCGCCGTGAGTATAGCTTGGTCCAAGGGAACACGACTGAAAATGGCCTGGCCGCCAACGACCACTCCGATGAAAAATATTGCAAATATTAAAAAGAATCGACTTGAACCCATAAGAAAGCCTCCTGGAACGGGTAGGCAAAACGGATTTTTTATTTGTTGGAAGGTTGCTCTACTGTTCGGTTTCTTTTAGGCAACTCTTGATGCCAAAGTTCTTGGTTGATGCTACGGCATGGATGGATGTCCGATGCTGTGGTGTGTGTGGTTTGCTTGAAGTCCAAATTTTTTGTTGCAATCAATTTGCAAGTGCTATTGACAGAAATGGGGCTCTTTGCTAGCTTGCTTTCAATGATTATGTCCTGGAATAGACTAAAAAGTTTTCGCATAACCCCATTGGGTGCTGGTCTGGCCCTCTCCCTGGCCCTGGTCCTCTTGACCTCTGTTCCGTTTGCGCATGCCCTCGAAATTCATCATATCTTTTCCTCTATCGATGATGACGGGCACAAACATTCTGATTTTGATTTGTGCAAATGGGTGCAACAGCACACCAGCAATTCCCTGGCCTGGGATGTTCCCCAATCGGCGCAACAATCCTGTCTGCATTCGCTGCTTCCTTTAGCAAGCGACCAGTTCTTCTGTTCTTTCTCTTCTCGCCTCCTGCGTTCTCGCGGTCCTCCAAATTCCCTTTTCTTCTAATTTTCATTTTTAGTTGTAGTTTAATTATCAAAGCCTATCTATTGCTGCCTGGTGAATAGGGTGATTTTTCCCTATTGGGGCCGATGGATAACAGTTCTTGATGAGTGAAAAAGGAGAAACGGTCTATGTGGGTTTGGAGATTGCTGGGTTTACGACTCTGCGTAGTCGGGTGTTGTTTCATAGGTATAGTGATTGATGATGGGTTTGCTCTTGGTGGAGAGAATACTCCCAATGCCACGGATCGAGTAAGGATCATCACTGGTGTCGTGCAATATGAAGACCTCCGTCACGTTCCTCAAG
>QJYE01000015.1 GCA_003235785.1 Nitrospirota bacterium | reverse complement strand
GTCGAGCGAGATCAAGTTGATGAATCCAGGAGACATATTGTGTACCTGGTAAAACCGGACCACCAAGGAACCATTGGAACGGAAACATCATTTTGGGCAAGGCTCCACCATCCAAACCCAGAACCATCCCGAATCGCACTTTCAGCACACGTATGCCTGATGCCTCGATGTGTTGAGCGGCGTTCTCCCACTCAAGGCACAAGTCCGCCAAAAATCCATCCCCACGAGGCGACGTTTCATCGACTAGCTTAGATCCCTGGTCTCCGTAGTACCCTACGCCAGAAGCTGAGAGAAAGGTGTGAGGCTTTGTCTTCCACCCAGCAATAGCCTGTCCCAACGTACGCGTGGAGACCACTCGGCTGTCTATGAGTTCACGCTTACGGCTTGGAGTCCACCGTTGATCGGCAATGGATGCACCGGAGAGATTGATGACGACATCGGCGCCTTCGCACTCCTGAGACCATGGCCCTTGAGTACAACTGTCCCATTGAATGTGTTGAGCCTGTGGGGCGTCCGTAGGGGTGCCTCTTTTGGCATTTCTTGACAAGACGATCACGGAATGGCCTTCCCGAAGCAATAATTGAGAAACATGTTGGCCAACAAATCCAGTGCCTCCGGCAATGACAATATTCATGATGCATCTCCTAAGGTCTTTTCTCGACCGAAATCCCATTCTTGACGTTCAACTGTGGGAACGATGCTGGAATCGCCCACCAGATCAATACCGAATGGATTGTTCAGCGATTTGTCCTCGGGGTACGTGGTGGGTGAAGTTGGTGTCATCAGGATGTTGATATTTTGAGTGTGGCTAGATCCTATCCGAATGCTGGACTCTTGCCTGCCGAGAGGGTGCCACACGATCAAGTTATAGGCACCAGGAGGGATGTCTTTTAAAGAAAATTCTCCGTTTTTACCCGTGATGGAAAAATAGGGATGGGGAAGAACAAGGCTCCACCCCTCCATGTAGTCATGCAGTGTGCAGCGAAACACCAAAATGCCTTGTCTATCTATGTGATAGTGAACTTCAGGCCCAGCTCGATGGAGACCGGTTTGGCCTGCTGAAAGAAAATCGCTCTTTCGGTTATCAGGATGGGGTTGAAGGTTTTGTCCGAGGAGAGCTTGTGCACCCTTCTGCGAAGTAAGGAATACCTCAAGTTTATGCTGGATGGGATCCCAATTTTGAAAATGAAATGTTTTCCCAACCTGAGTCGCACTGATATAGGGACGAAAGACACAATTTTTTGTTTGAATAATGGGCGCAGTTGTCGTTCCGAGTTTACCCTTCTCGACATCTTCTAAAAATACTACAGCCCCCTCTAGTTCCTCATGAGCGCCTAATGCTGGTCGTGGGGTGATCCGCCATCCGCTTCCATCTGAAATTCTGCCACAATAATAGGGGTCCGAAAAAAGAACCAAATTGAACCGCTTGGGAGGAGGGATCTTTCCCTTGAGCTTGACGGTGCCAGTCAGGTGTTTGCCCGTAAAGCCGGGTAGTGCTTCATAGGTCCATCCCACGCCGGGCATGAGAATTTCCAGGCCCACAAAAACGAGTGGGAGGAGCATCCATTTCCTGAAGCGGTGATTTGGTTGTTGGTAATTTTTCTGAAACATGAGATGCATCCTTAGGCCGTTCAACTTGCATAACCCCGTCTAGGCCCCGACTACTGTTTGACTGGAAAAGAGATAATAATGGCCCCCATAACATCTCCTAATTTCTGGTCTCGCCTGGGGCTCAGGAGATGTCTGTTGTGACAGTTCACGCATGCTTTAGAAATAGCCAGGTCTGCATAGATGGCCACATATAGGCTCTCTTTTCCCTGAGTGATGAGACCTGTGTAGGGTTCATCGGGATTCTCCTGCACCGCTTGCAGGCCTTTTCTTTCAAAATCATTGGCTGGTCCGTTCTTGGTGTAGATGGGCCACGAGCTTGCTAATCGATAGTTGAGTCCCCCGCCCTTATTTCTTACTCTCTCCCCGGACAGTAGGAGCATTTGAGCAGGGAGCGGAAGAGCATTTCGTTCTTTCCAACCTTCTGAAGCCATGGCTGTTCCGGTTTCCTGCATGCGGTCGACCACATGGGTTGTGTAGAGAGTGCGATCAGCTTCTATGATGTCATGAATAAAATCTGCTACTGTTTGAAAGGGGATCCCAGGGCCTGATTGGTCTTCAGCCCTGGCACCAGAGGTAGTGAGGCTTAGAAAGACAAAAAAGATCAATAGAGAATTTCGAATGAGGCTGGTAAGTTTCAGGTCGTGTGACATCTCTGTACCTTCTATTCTGAGCTTCCCGATTGTGTCGCGTTCCCCGTGTGAGAGCCAATATCACGGGCGCATCTGAATCCAATACCATGAGTTTTGAGCGCAAATCCGCCTTTCCCGCGTGATGTCACTCGAAGGTCGGTATCAAAACTTCGCCAGGAACCCCCTCGAATCACTTTCAAGATTCCAGTATCGGGTCCTTTGGGATTTTTGTCAGGTGCATGGGAATAGTACTCTGCGTCGTACCAGTCCTGGGTCCATTCTCTGACGTTTCCTGCAAGTTGAAAGACCCCGGAGGAAGATTGTCCGGCAGGAAAGC
>QJYE01000110.1 GCA_003235785.1 Nitrospirota bacterium | reverse complement strand
CTACCAAACCTTGATAGGCGCCTGGCCATTCGGTCCCTTCTCTGATGAAGTCCGCATGCAATGGCGAGAACGTCTCCAAGTTTACATGGTCAAAGCCTTACGGGAGGCAAAAGCGACCAGCAGTTGGCTGAACCCTGATGAAATATATGAACAGACCGTCGTAAAATTTCTCGCTCGCATTCTTCCTCCGACAGGCACGAATGCCTTCTTAGAAGACTTCCTCCCGTTCCAACGTCGCATCGCTGGCTATGGTATCTATAATTCGTTAAGCCAGGTCTTGTTGAAAATATTGGCCCCAGGCATTCCCGACTTGTATCAAGGGACGGAACTCTGGAATTTAAACTTAGTCGACCCGGATAACCGGGGTTTGGTGGACTATGGACTTCACCAAGAACGCCTCGCTGAATTGCAGGACCTTCAACAGCAACTCAACCCCATCGACCTCATCCGATTTCTGTTCCAGCATGCGGACAATGGTCTCATTAAGATGTACGTCACGGTGACGGCTCTTCACTACCGAAAAATGCAGTCGCCCCTCTTTCTTCATGGGTCTTATCATCCATTGGATGCCCAGGGAGAACAGGCCAAGCACGTTTTTGGATTCATACGACAAACGACTGACAAGGCATGTCTTGTAGCTCTCCCACGTTTTTTGACTTCACTGATGTCTGATCCGGCGGATCTTCCGGTTGGAGCCTCCGTTTGGGAACAGACATGGATTTCCCTTCCTTCTGAATGGGGCACACGACCGCTTCGAAATATCTTTACCCAAGAAATAGTGTCTCCACAAAATGAGTCAAACATGGTAGGATTACCCGTAGCTCAGGTATTTTCACATTTTCCTTTTGCCTTACTGGAGCCTCTTTCATGACTGTGACCAATCTCAATGCCGTCCGGCCTCCTGAAGATGAGTCCTTGTCCGATCAACCCATGCCTCAGGGAGAATTAGGCTGGGAAGGGCATGTCCATGTTTCCGAAGAACTTCCCTTATGGCAACGAGTCTTGGATACCTGGCCCGAGCTTCGAACCGGCCTCTCTTACAGCTTAATTTTCGCTTCTGGAGTATTTTTAGGGGGAGCGATCATGGCCATGATGGCCAATTCAAAAAAACACCACAACAATTCATAACGACCACATGATCGAGAAGGAGTTTTACCATGAATGATTACAATGGGCAGGGAGATTCAAGTTGGGTCAATACATTTGTCTTTATCGCCGGTTTTTTATTAGGTGCGGGAACGGCCATCCTGCTCACACCTGAATCAGGCTCACAACTTCGTAATCGAATCGCCCGTGGGGCCAAAACCGCACAAGACGAATTTTCCGATATGGCCTCACAAACCAAAGAAGCCATGCAGGCTTGGTCGGAAGAAGCCAAAGAAACGATGAAACATGCGGCCAATCGAGTGAATTCTGCGGTAGGAACGACGAAACAAGCCGTCAAAGCTTCACCACAAGATTCGTTCGATGAGTAACCCCTCATCGATTCTCGTCGCATCTTAATCATTCA
The DNA here is from genome assembly GCA_003235785.1 of Nitrospirota bacterium. GTDB lineage: Bacteria > Nitrospirota > Nitrospiria > Nitrospirales > UBA8639 > Nitrospira_E. The sequence continues at coordinate 1,070 of QJYE01000110.1, read as the reverse complement.
AGAAATTTCGGCTTGGGGGTCTCGGGCCCCTTTCCCTTTCTGTTGCCTTATCGCGGAACCCAGCGACTCAAAGGCATTTCGTCACGAGAGTACGGGTTCCATCTCAATCCTCTTCAATCTTGTCCCATCCTGAAAATCGTGAGACACTAGAGAATATGTCTCACTCCCATGAAGCGCCCTCTTCGCTCAACAATCGCCTGAAACTCGGGTTGGTCCTTAACGGCATCATCATCCTTGCCGAATTCGTTGGCGGCTACTGGACCAATAGCCTCGGACTCATGAGCGACGCCAGCCATAACCTCATCGACCAAGGCTCCCTCTTACTCGCGCTGTATGCCCATATTTTAGCGGGGCGACCTGCCACCGAAGAACGAACCTATGGCTATCATCGAGCGGGCACCATCGCGGCCTTTCTCAATGGCCTCACCTTACTGATGACTGGGATATTTATTGCGGGGATCGCCCTCTACCGAATCATGACTCCGATTGAGCACATTCCAGGACTCTGGGTCATGAGCATTGCAGGCGTCAGTATGTTTGCAAATTTCGGTGTCGCATGGTTATTACAGCAAGGCGCAAAAAACGACATTAATATTCGTGGGGCTTTTCTCCATATGATGATGGATGCCTGGGTGTCGTTGGGAGTCATTCTCTGCGGCCTTGGAATCGCGCTCACTCAACTCACGATTCTCGATCCTCTGATTAGCTTGGTGTTGGTCCTCGTAATAGTCAAAGGGAGTTGGCCGCTCTGTCGGGAATCGCTGCATATTCTTTTAGAATCCACACCATCTCACCTCAACACCTCAACGATCGTCACCAACCTGGAATCGATCCCCGGAGTCAAAAAAGTGCATGACCTCCACATCTGGTCGGTCGAACCACGCATCATCATGCTGACCTGCCACGTTCTCGTCGATACAGAAACGGTGCCGAACAAAGACCTACTTCTTCAACCCATCCAATCCCTACTTTCCACACAATTTGGCATCCACCATCTCACCATCCAACTAGAAACCGAATGCCCCGAAACCGACATCCTCCACTGCAACCTCAACCACCTCACAAAAGAA
>QJYE01000192.1 GCA_003235785.1 Nitrospirota bacterium | reverse complement strand
CCCAGTTTGCCTCATGCCAGCGACATTGCCAATACCGGAGCATTGTCCGCCTAGCCTTGGTTAGGGCCAGAAACCACGATTATTAAAAATGGAGATGACGCCATGTCCGAAACAAATACCGCGACCTATTTAAAAGATTACACACAACCTGATTATTGGGTCACACATGTTAACCTGACTTTTGATTTGCGCCAAGGAGAGACGTTTGTCAACGCCAAACTGCAGGTGAAAAAAAATGGCAATCACCATAACCCTCTCGTTCTGGATGGCGAAAATCTGGAATTGCTGGAGGCGAAACTGAATGACCTGGTTTTAGCTAAAGGGGCCAATCTGACAGAAGGCTACGTGGTTGATAAACAGTCCCTTTCTCTGCAACCCACGATTGATACGTTTACCGTAACCACGCTCGTCAGAATTCACCCTGAGCAGAATACGGCACTTGAAGGACTGTATAAATCTGGTGGAAACTGGTGCACCCAATGTGAAGCCGAAGGGTTTCGCCGGATCACCTTTTTTCCCGACCGCTCGGATAATATGGCCACCTACACCACCAAGATTATGGCTGATCACACCACAGCACCTGTCCTCCTTTCTAACGGCAACCTGGTCGATAAAGGGCAATTGGATGATGGACGCCATTACACAGTGTGGGAAGATCCGTTCCCCAAGCCCAGTTATTTATTCGCTCTGGTCGGGGGTGATTTAGCCTGTCTTGAAGATACCTTTGTGACCACCAGCGGTCGTACCGTGGCGTTGCGTATTTACGCCGCGCCCAAAGATCTCGACAAACTTGGGCATGCCATGGCCTCGCTTAAAAAATCCATGAAATGGGACGAAGAGGTGTATGGGCGTGAATATGACCTGGACTTGTTCAATATTGTGGCGGTTGACGATTTCAATATGGGCGCCATGGAAAACAAATCGCTGAATATCTTCAACACAAAGTATGTGTTGGCACATCCGAATACGGCCACTGATGCCGACTATGAAGGCGTAGAAGGTGTGGTCGCACATGAATATTTCCATAACTGGACCGGCAACCGCGTGACCTGCCGTGACTGGTTCCAGCTCTGTTTGAAAGAGGGGTTGACGGTCTTCAGAGACCAGGAATTTTCGGGTGATATGGGTTCCCAAGCGGTGAATCGCATTGCCAACGTCAGAAGCTTGCGCATGAGTCAATTCCCTGAAGATGCGGGGCCAATGGCTCACCCACCGCGACCCAATCAATTTGTCACGATTAATAATTTTTATACCGCAACGGTCTACAGTAAGGGGGCGGAGCTCAATAGGATGTTGCATAGCTTATTGGGGAAGGAAGGTTTTCGCAAAGCATCGGATCTGTACTTTGATCGATTCGATGGGCAAGCGGTCACCGTTGAAGAATGGGTTCACTGCATGGAGGAGGCGTCCGGTCGTGACCTGAGCCAATTTATGCTCTGGTATACACAAGCAGGTACGCCTGAGGTAAAAGCCAATTGGTCCCATGATCATGCGACAAAAATTTTCACACTCACGCTAGAGCAGCATGTTCCCACGATCAAGAATCAGTCAAATGGTCAACCTCGGCATATTCCGGTGAAATTTGGGTTGATAAGGCCTGATGGTCAGGATGCCGTTGACGATCTACTGGAGCTCACGCAAGCAAAGCAGACGTTCACATTTGAGAATATCCCTCCTGACTCTGTCCCTTCGCTGTTCCGCCACTTCTCCGCCCCGGTCAATCTGGAGGCCCCATATACAGACGACCAATTGCGGCACCTCATGATTCATGACCGCGATGGCTTCAATCAATGGGAAGCAGGAAACAGATTCCTTACCACGAAACTCATGGAGCAGGTTGACCGCCATGAACGAGGAGAAGACATCCTCGTTGGCGAAGATGTTCTGGATTCGTTTCGTCGAATTTCGCAACGAACCGACATGGACCAGGAACTCATGAGCCTGGCGTTAAGCCTGCCCGCTTATCAAGAAATCGCTCCCAAGCGAGAGGTCATTGATCCACAGGCCATCCTGGCAGTACGCAAAGCATTCCTCGAAACATTGGGCCGCGAACTTCATGATGAATTTCTCAAGATGTACAACGCCAATTATGATCCGGGCAAGGCATACGATCGTGCAGATGCTGGTCGCCGCAGTTTACAAAATACCGCGCTCGCATATTTATCGCATTCTGGAGATGCGGAAGTGGCCAAGTTAGCCGTCAAGCAATATAGCCAAGCCAACAATATGACGGACCGCTATTCGGCGCTAAATATCATCATCAATATGGATGAGGCTCAATCGTATCGGGACGGCGTGGCCCAACATTTCTACTATCAGTTTGAACATGATGCGTTAGTCGTGGATAAGTGGATCGGGGCATTTGCAAGATCACAGACCGATGATGTTTTACAGATCGTGAAAAAACTGACAGAACATGAAGCCTTTAAACACCCCACGCCTAACAGAATGCGGGCGCTGTATGGAACCTTCTCACAGGCCAACCCCAAAGGCTTTCATACGGAAGACGGATCAGGGTATGCATTTGTCGCGGACTTTATCATAGAGCTGGATGCAAAAAATCCCCAAGTGGCCTCAAGA